>JBKJRY010000355.1:0-2677 GCA_046593045.1 Chitinophagaceae bacterium
AAAATCAAAAGGCCCGGTAGCAAGTTTCAAATTGCCGAAGCCAAATGGATTGGCAGCTCTCTTTACTCCCCTTACATGTACTATTTCCAGCTGCCGTTCCCGGCCAATTTTTTTTGCCAGGTCCATCGCTTCAGTACTTGGTAATAGTTGGTAGAATAATAAATACTTCTTTTTCTTGCCATTCTTTCTAATAATTTTTCGCCATTCGGTTTCTGAAAGCAGGAAGACAGGATCCAGAACTTTCACGGGTTTTACGTTGGTCAGTGGTTTTATAAGTTCCAATAGCGACTGTTCTCTAACCGATATAAAGTCAAAATTTTCTAAAAGCTTTGAAAGCATTCTTTGCGCATGTTCATCTATAGCCTCATCTCCCATACTTGCCGCATAAGCAATTTTAGTCACGTCCTTATTCAAAGGATACTGTGCAAAATATACATTATCAAAACCGCTATTCCCTCTAAAATTATATCTCCATACCTGGTCGCTTCCACAAACGATAATATCATATTTATGAGGTATATCAGAACCCAGGTGGAAAGAGTTCTTTCCGACTTTTAAATTGTATCTAATAAAAGTCTTAAACTTCTGATACTGCCGGTATCTTAACGGAAAACTTACCACTTCTTTAGCGAAATTTTTTAAGCCAGGAGCTGAAAAGCGCTTTTTAATATTTCTTTTTTCATCAAAATAAACCAGGCTGTAGTGGCCACTACGATATTTTGGCCAATAATCTATTATTTCAACACTGTGTCCCATACTTTGCAAAGTTGTAAGTAATGCATACGCCTGCATTACTGCGCCGTAGTTGTGAGCTCTTTGAAAAGTAATAATCCCAATTTTCATCATTTTAAATTTTTTTCTACATCCGGCGCTGGGTATTTATTCGCTATTTTATTCAAGATAAACCATTCTTTAACGTCAAATGATGGTTTAAACAATTTGTGCAATTTTCCTCTTTTTCGATCAGAATCATTTACAGCTTGTGCTAATTGTTTTATAATAATTCCATGATTTTGTTTCTTCAATATATCAACAACATCAAAAACCATGAATCGCTTGCCATTTCCATTGATGCGATTAATATTTTTACAGGAATTGGAAAAGCCAATCAATACGTGCAGATGATTAGGCATAATAACGTAACCTGTTATGAATTGATGATTATCTTTCAGAAATTTAAACCAATCATAAACCGCGTATCGGAATTGCTGATTTCAAATAGATGAAGGCAATTGTAACAGGTGATTGATATAAAATAAATACCATCGGTTTCACTTATCTGTTGCTTTATAGCCATTGAAAAGTAGTGACTTTATCTACACGCCAAGTCCCCTGCGGGAGACTCGGCTGAGACGGAGTTTGTGGCGCTGTTTTCAATAATGACTTTATTTGCTAAAAGAGTATGTCTGTTAGAAAAATTATTTGTTTATACGCCCGCAATTCTCTTTTTGTATTCAGCTAACGCCTCATCTAGCCGAACTTTTGAGTCACTAGCACCCGGGGCATTATGAGATGGATGAATATATAATTTCACGCCCCTCTCTGCTAGAATTTCAGCGGTATTTGTAATAGTCATCCAAACACAGGTGATAAATGCCATGGTTGAAACGGGACCTATTTTATCTACATGATTTTTTAATGGTACAGAAGCATCTTCCAGGGGTGCACATGTATCTACTACTATATCCGCTAATTCAAAAATGTTTTTCCCGCTGGAATGCCTTGTTTTTTTTCCGTTAGCATTCGCGGCAGAACCAAAGACGATTACTTTCATACCTTTCTTTTTTGCTTCCAATGCAATATCAATGTTTACATTATTAATTCCTGAGTGAGAGAAAAGCCACATTACATCGCGCTGATCAAAATTGTGCCCTTTCATAATTTCAACACCGTATCCTTCTACTCTCTCCAGGAAAAGAAACTGGTGAACGCCCATTTGGCCCGTTATGTTTGTAAAAAAGGTTAGAGGCAATTCCACTAAGGGATGAAAACCAACAAAGCCTCCAATTCTTGGATACATTTCTTCAATCGGTAACGTAGCATGGCCACAGCCAAAAGTATGAACCCATCTGCCATCTCCAATAGCGTTTGCCATAACCAGCGAAGCTTTATTGATATTTTCCATTTGAGTATCCTCAATTTGAGACATAACTTTCCTGGCGTTATTAAGCCATTGTTTAGCTAACATAATTCTGATTTTTAAATGTTATTTGTTTATTTAATCTTTTTAAAATAAATGCGCATAAGACAATCATTACAACTAATTCTATAACAGCAACAGTTATCAAATGCTTTACGCCATAAGTTTGAGCAATAACTCCCATGCAATAATTAACAATTATGTTCCCCAATAAAGCAACTACGAAAACGAGGCTGAATGCAGTTCCCGAAAGTTCTTTATAGCAATTACCTACAAAGCCTAACATAATTGGAAATCCTGCCGCCAGCCCTGCTCCTAGTAAAATTAATCCTGCTACTGAAGAGGTAAAAGACTTGCCTGTACCTAAAAAAATTAATCCCAATAATATCATCGTAAAAGATCCTATCCATATTTTCCCAACGGGGGTATTCCGAAGTAAACTTCCCAGCAACACCCGCATTACGGTCATTCCCACTACAAATAAGGAAAGTGCGTATAACGCTTTGTTTGGTTGAATTAGAAGCTGACCACTTAGAT
>JBKJRY010000062.1:0-7136 GCA_046593045.1 Chitinophagaceae bacterium
TAAATATTTATGCAGTTTTTGCGGCAATATCTGCACATATGCTTAATATTAATGGTGAATTACTTTTTATTATTCCCAGAAGTTTTGCCTCCGGCGAGTATTTTAAAAACTTTAGAAAAATATTTTTCTCCAGTATTCAAGTAGAGAAAATTCATTTATTTGTTTCTAGAAAAGAAGCTTTCGATGATAAGATTCTTCAGGAAAATTTAATTATCAAAGGACATAGAGTAAATAAAATTGACTTGAAGAAAAGAATTGAAATAACCCTGTCAAATGGGTTAAAAGATATTAATAAGTCTACTAAAAAAGAATTTTCATATGCTCAATTGATAGATCTAAATAGTGAAGAAAAATTTCTTTATCTCCCAAATTCGGATGAACAAGAAAGAGTTATGACTCTTATAAAACGGCAAAAAAACAATCTTCAAACTCTTGGCTATAAAGTTTCAACTGGCCCCATTGTATATTTTAGGAAAACTCAATTTTTACAAAAAAACAGATTAAATAATTCTGTTCCATTATATTGGTTAGATAATGTAAAAAAATTCAGCATAATCCATCCAATGAATGGGAAAAGTAAGGAGCAATTTTTTAACAGTACTGAGAACTCAAATTCGGTTTTGATTAAAAATTCAAATTTAGTTCTTGTTAGAAGATTTAGCTCCAAAGATGAATTAAGTCGCTTGGTTGCTGCACCACATTTTAAAAAGGCTTTACCTGAGTACAAAAAAATAGGGATTGAAAACAAGCTAAATTATATTATAAAAAAAGAAGGTGACCTTAGCCTCTTTGAAGTTTTGGGCATATGTTCAATCCTAAATAGTTATGTTTATGATGAATATTTTAAAACTTTTAATGGTAATACACAAGTAAGTGCTAGCGAGTTAAAAAAAATTCCTTTCCCGAATTTTAAGATAATTACAGAAATTGGAAAAAAAGTTTCGCGGCTTGGATTGAAACACCCACAAAAAATCAATAAAATTGTTTCGAAAGCTTTAGTTGAAAATAATAGCAATGAACAAAATTGAAGAGGCTCAGCAGATTCTTCAAGATCTAGATCTTCCTGATCAGCAGCAAAATAAAATAAGTGCTTTAACGCTACTCGCTTTGACGGGCTTAAAGAATGATGATGAATGGACATCTGCAACAAGGAAAAGTCTTACTCTAAGTAAGGATATTATTGAATTTGTGAATAAAAATTATAAACAAGAGTACAAACCGAATACCCGAGAATCATTTAGAAAAATAGCATTAAAGCCTTTCGTTGATTATAATATTGCATTGTTGAATCCTGATGATGCGACCCTAAGGCCTACTAGTTCAAAAACTCATTACTCACTATCTGATCTAGCATTTGTAACAATAATCAAATTTAATACCGATGAATGGCGTGATGCAATTCAATTTTTTAAGCTTCACCAATTTCCCGAGAATAACCCATCAGGTATTATATTAAGAAAACTTGTAGTTAGAAATTACAAATCCATATTAGAAGATACTATCGAACTTGGGCGTTTCAACGTTTTTATTGGTGTAAATGGTTGTGGGAAAACAAATATTTTAGAAGCTTTAGCAGCCCTTGGCGCAGCGAAAGCCGATGATTTTAATTTTGAGGGATTATACAGTCGTGGCGTAAGGATTGCCAGGCCTAATTTAGTACGCAGTTCATTTCTTACTACCATATCAAAAGAATTTATTGATTTTGAATTAGACCTTGAAGAAAATCAAAAGCTTTATAACATTAAATCATCTTTATATCCTGAGAAGAAAGACGATGTTTATACAAAATGGAGAGACAAGTTTTTTGAAAATATCATTATTAAAGAACAGCTACCTGATCTCATACAAAAAATAATTTCTGACCTTTATGACGAAGGAAAAATTATTCAAGATAAAGAAAAAATTAGATCAAATATTGTTGAAAAAATTAATCAAGAGTTGGACGAAAATAAATACCCAATCGAAATTAAGCATCAGCAGCTTCTTTCGAACTTTGCAATCTTTGATTTAAATACGAAATCGCTGAGAGGAATAATTCCAGCTGATAGCAGAAAAACTCCTTTAGGTTTAAATGGTGAAGGGCTTGACTTACTTATCTCAAACTTCAATTCCTTTGAAAAAGACTATCTCAATAGATGTAAATTTTTCTTTGATTGGCTTGAGGCTATTTTCAACGATAAGGATGATAGCAACAAATTGGAAGGATTAAAGCCCGGCAGAAGCAGCTCAAGTTTGTACTTTACCGATAAGTATATGCAGAGAAAAAATAACACGTTTTCGGCCGAGAATTCTAATGAGGGAATACTTCATGTTCTTTTTTATATAGCATTATTTATAAGTAATAAAACACCAGATTTTTTTGCTATCGATAATATTGAAACTGCATTGAATCCCAGGCTCTGCCAAGAGTTAATAAAAGAACTTGCACAATTATCTAAAAATAGAGGAAAGCAAGTCTTAATAACCACTCATAATCCTGCGATTTTGGATGGATTGAATCTTACAGATAATGAGCAAAGATTATTTGAAGTTTATCGGAATAGTGCGGGACATACAAAGACACGAAGAATTAAGTTTAAACCTGATCTGAGTGATAAAAAATATAAGCTTTCTGAGATGTGGCTGAAAGGACAATTAGGCGCAGTACCTCAAAATTTTTAGAATGCGAATAGGAGTTATATCTGAAGGGCACGCAGACAGAGCAGTTATTTCAAATATATTAGCAGGAACAATTGAAATTGATTTTTCCGATATTATGCCGCTCAGGCCTATATATGAAAAGGATGAAACTGATAAGGCTCTTTTTAATCCAAGAACCAAAAGTTCATACTCAGTCATTAAGGAAGAATGTGAAAGTAAAGAACTAATAGACGGATTTCTTGCTGTAGAAGGGCAAGATTTTATAGTTATACATATTGATACCGCGGAAGCGGATAGGTATGGAGTTATGAGACCTAACAAAAAGGAAGATAACTATTGTGAGAAATTAAGGCAAAAAGTAATAGATCGAATTAATTTTTGGCTAGGTGATGATTATACTTCTAAAATATTGTATGCAGTCGCTATTGAAGAAATTGATGCTTGGGTTTTGACAATTTATGAAGATAGGGATTCGACTCTTGCGGTAGATGCGAAAACAAGATTGAATAGAATACTTACAAAAAAAGGAATAAAATATAATCATAACCCTTTCGATTATTATGCCGCTGTAAGTAAACCGTTGTCTAAGAAAAAAGATTTGGATGCTGGAAATTATATGAACAATAATTGTAGTTTATTATTATTCATCGAGGAGATAAAATCAAAAATTATATCTGCATAATGGTCCCTCTGCCATTTGTAGAATATTAAATTATGACATAATTCTACCCTGAGTTTAGTAACTCAGTATTCATAAAGCAACTACTACCCTTTATACAATTCTTATGATGCCATTGAATAAATTCAGTTTTATGATGATTAACAATTTCTTCGGATAAATACAGTAAACTTTTTCCATGAAACTGGTAATACTCTTTGCCACTTTCATATTCTTCTTTTATGCGTTTACTCACTTCAGTTTTATAATCATAGTAATGATAAAATATCTACCAAAATCTCAGTACATGACCATGACCAATGATACAATTTGTATCTTAGTAAAAATTTTCAATAATGAACTGGAGAGAGCATATATCATCCGACCCTGAAATTATGTTCGGAAAGATGGTAATAAAGGGCACAAGAATACCAGTAGAAATAATCCTTGAAAAGTTGGCTGCTGATTATTCCTTTCAAGAGTTAATGAAAGCCTATCCCCGCATCACGACAACCGATATCCAGGCTTGCCTGTTATTTGCAGCGGATAATACCAAACATGAAAAAACTTTGGCAATAGCATAATGAATTACCAGATTATAGCGGATGAAAGTGTGGATTTTAGAATTGTCATCCAACTAAGAGAAGCTGGGTTAGCAGTTTATTCGATAGCTGAAGAACAGCCATCTATAACAGATAAAGCAGTTTTATCAATTGCCTGTGATAAGCACGCATTACTAATTACATAGGATAAAGATTTGGAGAATTAGTCTTCCGTCTACAGCTACCTCATAATGGAATACTACTCATCAGAATTGAAGGCATAGGTCATAAAATATCTTTAGTGGTATCATCTATTGAAAAAAATTATAAAGAGATGATCAACAGATTTTCTGTTATCAATAATAATAAGCTTAGAATTAAAGAATAGCAAGTTATTACGAATAAGCGATTAGACTTTTTAAAGGGGTTAAGAGACAAGCGATAACAAATGCAATTTTTATTTATTTATTTGCAACATTTGCACGGCGAGAAAAAAAGTTTTAAATTTGTTTCAACTTACACAACCTTCTTTCACCATTTCCTCTGAAGTACCGTTACGATTCCTTTAATTTTATTTATTAAGTCCATCCTCTGAATTACTTATTTCGTATACCTTGTGGTATATTTCCATTATCCAAGTAAAACTGCTATTAAGGTTACACCTAAAAAACATTTTGATATGGAAAATTTTTACTCAGCGTATGTAAAAACAGTAAACGGCGATACATTTTATTTTGTGAAAAAATACCAGGTGTTCCCGGAATATAAAGACGTGCCGCCTATTCTCGAAAATTATGCAATGCATACTGATTTTGTGAAGGCATGTAAAATTGCAATGATCTATGATAAGGTAGTACAACAGCAATTGATTACCGACATACAGCTCAATAATCCGCTTACAGAGGTCAATAAATTACAACCTGCCAGGGCCAGGATATATAAGTTAATACCACGTCAAATAAATTTCCCGGCTATGTTCAAACCCAGCTGGCTGACCAAAGTTTCATAATACAGGCAGAAATAGTTGCAGGGTTTTAATTAAATGGGGTTTGATGGGTTGGGATATAAATGGGTAATTAAAAAAGCTTCAATTTACTTCATTCCTTCCAACTCCTTCTGTACTCTAAACATTTCATCACGCAATCTCGCAGCTTCCATAAAATCCAGGTCACGGGCGGCCTTTTCCATATTACGTTTTATGGTACTAATTGTCTTTTCCATTTGGGGAATGGTTTTCTTAGCTGTCAGGTACTCGCCTTGCTCTTCTGCAGCAATGGTTATAAGATCGTCAGCTGCGTACGGAGACGCGGTAGTCCCTTTTATATCCAGTACGGATGTTTGTCCCATTATCTGCTCAATAGATTTACGGATAGTAGTCGGAGTAATATTATGTTCTATATTGTAAGCAATTTGTTTTTCACGCCTTCGCGTGGTTTCATCAATTGTTTTTTGCATACTTTCTGTAACTGTATCAGCATAAAAAATTACCAGTCCTTCCACATTACGGGCAGCCCTGCCCGCAGTTTGTGTGAGTGATCTTTCATTTCGTAAAAAACCTTCTTTATCCGCATCCAGGATGGCAACCAAAGAAACTTCCGGAAGATCAAGACCTTCCCGCAAAAGATTTACTCCTACCAATACATCTATTTCACCAAGTCGTAATTGTCGCAAAATTTCAACTCTTTCAAGGGTATCCACTTCACTGTGTATATATTTTGATTTTATATTAATACGATGAAGGTATTTATCCATTTCTTCCGCCATTCGTTTTGTCAATGTTGTCACCAGTACCCGGTCTCCTTTATTTACTCTTTTATCAATTTCATCAAGTAAGTCATCTATTTGATTTATGGATGGCCTTATTTCAATCGGGGGGTCTAACAAGCCTGTTGGCCTTACAACCTGCTCTACCACTATACCACCTGTTTTTTCCAATTCAAAATCTCCGGGAGTAGCGCTTACATAAATGGTTTGATTAAGCATACTTTCAAACTCATTAAAATTAAGCGGCCTGTTATCTAATGCCGATGGCAGACGAAATCCATAATCCACCAGGATTAACTTTCTTGATCTGTCACCGCCATACATACCACTTACCTGCGGGATGGTTTGATGGCTTTCATCAATTACACATAAAAAATCATTCGGGAAATAATCCAACAAACAAAAAGGCCTTGTTCCGGGTTCTCTCCTGTCAAAAAAACGGGAATAGTTTTCAACTCCATTACAATACCCAAGCTCACGGATCATTTCTACATCATAATTAACCCGTTCCGAAATTCTTTGCGCTTCTATGTATTTTCCTATACTTTTAAAATAATTAGTTTGACGGGCTGCTTCATCCTGAATTTCATACAATATTTGCTGCAGCTTATCTTTGGGAGCGATGTATAAGTTGGCCGGAAAAATCGCAGCATCATCTACTTTGGTAATTCTTTTGCCGGTACTTAATTCCAGTGTTTCAATGCTTTCAATTTCATCTCCAAAAAAAGTAATGCGATAACCATTATCCATGTAAGGCAGGTTAATATCAACCGTATCACCTTTCACCCTGAATGTTCCTCTTGCAAAATCTCCCTGCGTGCGGGAATACAAGCCATTCACCAATGAATGCAAAAATCCCTGCCGGCTTATTGTTTGACCTTCCTTAATTCGTACAACTCCTTCAGCGAAATCTTTAGGGTTTCCTATACCATAGATACAGCTTACACTCGCCACAACAATTATATCTCTTCTCCCGGTTAGTAATTGTGAGGTCGCAGCCAATCTTAATTTATCCAGCTCTTCATTTATGCTAAGGTCTTTTTCAATATATGTATCACTTACAGGCATGTAGGCCTCAGGCTGGTAATAGTCATAATAGGAAACAAAATATCCTACAGAATTATCCGGAAAGAATTGCCTGAACTCGCCATACAATTGGGCTACAAGGGTTTTGTTATGGGTAAGCACCAATGTGGGCCGCTGTACATTTTGAATAACATTGGCCATGGTAAATGTTTTGCCACTTCCGGTCACTCCTAATAGGACCTGGTATTTTTCCCCCTCCAAAATCCCCCGTGTCAGTTGTTCTATTGCCTGGGGTTGGTCTCCTGCGGGTTTGTATGATGAATTAAGTTGAAAAGGCATAGGGACATGTAATTTACAACTGAAAGATGATTTTGTTCATTAACAAAAGCATACCCAAATTTCGCAAACATCGAGAACCATAGGTAATGAGTTTCAGAGGGAGGGATATATTTATTATTCCTTTAACATGTGTTGATTTTAGAGGATTTTTTCTGCTTTCAAATCAA
>JBKJRY010000267.1:0-7098 GCA_046593045.1 Chitinophagaceae bacterium
AACATTTTTCGAGGAGAAATTTCATGATAACTACAACTTTTCTGTTTCTTCCAATATGAGGACAGCTAGTATCTCGTTCATAAGGATTTTAAAATAATTAACTCAAACAGCTTCTAAAACCCAAGCTTTTAAGTTTATTACTTATTTGCAGTGCAAGTGCATTCTCACAGTCATCAAAAAAAATTCCACTTGCTCCGCCGATTCCGATATTAGTGGCTCCAGTGTCGCCAGTAATACCTCCGGCTCCGCCAGAAAAAGTTCAAGTATATGAGACAATTGCTCCTGCTCCTCCTTTGCCGCCAACGCCTCCCTCACCGCCGATACCACCTGCACCTCCAATACCACCTACAAAGTCCTGATTTCGTCTCCGATAATTCTTTGAAATTCGATAGTTCTTTGAAATCAACTTATCAACAATCTGCATTCCTGTTCTAAAAAAAATGCGAAGCCGGGGTTTATTATCCCTATCATATAAGGTTAGGGATTACCAAGCCTTCGGAAAATAGATTCATTAATAACTTTAATAAATAAAATAGTTTACGGAGACAGGCTCTTATTTCTTTATCAGGCTATCCATATATTTAACAGTTCTCACCAGTTGTGAAACATAGCTCATTTCATTATCATACCAACTCACAGTTTTTACCATTTGTGTATCACCAACAGTTAAAACTTTTGTCTGTGTGGCATCAAACAACGAACCATAACGAATACCAATAACATCGGTGCTTACTATCTCATCTTCGGTATACCCAAAGCTTTCATTAGAAGCTGCTTTCATAGCGGCATTCACTTCCTCTACCGATGTTTTCTTCTTTAGTATTGTAGAAAGGTCGGTAAGTGATCCTGTTATTACGGGTACTCTTTGGGCAACGCCATCAAGTATTCCCTTGAGCTCAGGAAGCACAAGGCCAATAGCTTTAGCCGCACCTGTGCTGTTAGGAACAATATTGGCTGCCGCAGCTCTTGCTCGTCTTAAATCTCCTTTTGCGTGCGGAGCATCCAATGTATTTTGATCATTTGTATATGCGTGTATAGTAGTCATGAATCCTGCACTAATTCCAAATGTATCATTCAACACTTTCGCCATAGGCGCAAGACAATTTGTAGTACATGATGCACAAGAAATAATGATTTCACTGCCATCAAGAATATCATGATTTACATTGAAGACAATTGTTTTTAATTCTCCTGTTGCCGGTGCAGATATTACAACTCTTTTAGCCCCTGCCTTGATATGTGCTTCTGCTTTTTCCCTGTCAGTAAAGAAACCTGTACTTTCTATTACAACATCCACATCATGATTTGCCCAGGGAATTTGTGCAGGATCTTTTTGCTTGTATATTTTTATTTCTTCACCGTTTACAGTTATTGAATCCTCATTGCTTTCTACATCACCTTCAAATCTGCCCTGTGCACTATCATATTTTAATAAATGTGCCAATACTTTTGGGCTTGTAAGGTCATTTATCGCAACCACATCTATTCCTTTCATATCATAAATCTGCCTGAAAACAAGGCGGCCTATTCTGCCAAAACCATTAATAGCAACTTTAGTTGTGCTCATAACTCTTTGTTTTATTTTTTAAAATTAAGTTGCAAAAGTACGTTTTGTGAAAGATATACTTATCATAAAAAAATGAGGGATAAACTTTTTCATAAACTCATAAATAAAAAATAATGTGATTCTATTCCTTTTTCAGCTGTTTTTACCACTTACATATTTATTTCCCTTAATGTAAAACCGGTATGGCAATAAGCTATCAGGGCCGGCACTTTCAACACCTATCCTGGGGCTTACACCAATATTTTGCTGATCTAAGGCATAGTCATCTTTCACCAGGTATATTTCATTCCCATTGAGCAAAAGGCCTGAATGATGTTTGAAAATCCCAAGGGCCTTACCTACATTACCGGGACCTCTTGTAAGTGTACGGTCCAATTCCTTTTTAGCTGTTCGGTTTAGCATAATGTCAATTCCTGCTAATGGTTCTACGGCTCTTATCAAAACCGCATCAGGAATGTCTTTATCGTTCGTAACAATATTAAACATATGGTGCATACCATAACAGATATACACATACGCAATTCCTGCAGCGCCATACATGTGTTCATTCCGGGGTGTGCGCCTGTTGTTAAAAGAATGAGATGCCTTATCTGTAAAACCAATATATGCTTCTGTTTCAATGATCCTTCCAGAGGTAAAGTTGCCGTCAAATGTGGTTATAATTATTTTTCCTAAAAGCTCTTTAGCTATCTGAACCACATTTTTCCGTTTGTAAAATGATAAGGGTATTTTCTTCATAATTAATTATACTGGAATGATTGCCCAATTTAATAAAACATCATATACAAACTTTCGAAGGTAAAACAGATTATATTTTTTAAGTTTGACACTATTTAATATCTATTAATATAAGCGGTTGCTCCAGGAAATTATCATAGCTATACAGGCATATTTTAAAGCACATAGGTTCATTGTAAAAAACAAGCTGTGGAAATGGATAGTCATTCCGGGAATTATTTATGCACTGTTATTTGTCGCGGGTTTTTATCTTTTCTGGGAATCATCAGCACATATTATTGATTATTTTTTTTCAAAAACAGGAATAAAAGTGTGGATGCAAAAAGACCATGGTAGCCTGCTCAGGTTTCTATTTATTTTTGGCCAGGTTGTTTTGCAGCTCATCTTAATACTCTTTTATTTTTCCTGGTTTAAATATTTATTTTTAATCATCGGGTCACCGGTGTTTGCCTGGCTTAGCGAAAAAACAGAATCGTTGATTAATAATAAATCTTATCCATTTAATCTGAGGCAATTTTTTAGAGACATAAAGAGAGGAATAAGTATTGCCATACGGAACACGCTATGGCAAACAGTTTACACAGTGTCAGTATTAATTTTAGCCGTTATTCCTGTTGTAGGATGGGCTACACCTGTACTTGCCTTATTTATCGAGTGTTTTTATCTCGGATTTTCAATGCTGGATTATACCAGTGAAAGAAAAGGACTATCGTCATCACAAAGTATTGACTTCATAGGCGATCATAAGGGGCTTGCTATTGGTAACGGAATGGTATTTTACTTGCTCCACCTGCTTCCTGTTTTGGGCTGGGTGATTGCGCCTGGTTACGCTGTAATAGCTGCAACACTTAGCTTGCAATCACCTCAAAATATACCGGAAATCATTCCATTTCCGGAAACTTAATTGACATATGATTTACCTTATTCCCTCTTTTTTAGCTGAAAACGCGGTGGAAACTATCCCCGAGTATGTAATGACCGCTATCAAAGATTGCCAGGTAATTTTTGCAGAAAACGAAAGAACAGCAAGAAGGTTTTTAAAAAGCCTGGATAAGGAAATTGTGATCGATGATTATGAATGGCATACCATTCACAAGGCAGAGAAAGAACAAATAAACACTCTCAGGCAAAGAATAACGGAAAAGAAAAATATAGCAATTATAAGTGAAGCAGGGTGTCCCGGTATTGCAGATCCAGGGCAACTTTTAATTCACGAAGCACAAAAATTAAATGTAATTGTGAGGCCTCTCGTCGGTCCTTCTTCAATATTACTTGCATTGATGGCAAGCGGCCTCAATGGCCAGCAATTTTGCTTCTCAGGATATTTGCCTATTGACAATCACGAAAGAAATAAAAAAATAAAACAGCTTGAAGAAGAATCAATAAAAAAGAGCAGCACGCAGATTTTTATTGAAACACCTTTTCGTAACAATAAGATACTTGAATCTATTTTACAAAACTGCAAACCATCAACCCGATTATGCATAGCTGTTGATATTACTTCCCCAAATGAAAGCATTAAAACAAAAAGTATTGCAGAATGGGGAAATGAGAAAACAGATCTGCATAAAAAGCCGGTTATCTTTTTATTGTTAGGCTAAATTAAAGCTCTGGAAAACTGGTAAAAGGATTTAAAATAACAACGGGCCTTTAGAATTTTCGTGCGGTTTTTTCCCAAGATGTGCATATGCCTTGGCGGTTACTTCCCTGCCACGGGGAGTGCGCATTATAAAACCCTCCTGTATCAGGAACGGCTCATATACTTCTTCCAGCGTACCGGTTTCTTCACCTACTGCAGTTGCAATAGTAGTAATGCCGACAGGTCCTCCCTTAAATTTTTCAATGATCACAGTGAGAATGCGGTTATCCATTTCATCGAGGCCGTATTCATCTACATTGAGAGCTTTTAACGCATGTTCCGTTATGGCAAGATCTATAATTCCATTCGAGAGTACCTGTGCAAAATCCCTTACTCTTCTAAGTAAGCCATTAGCTATTCTTGGGGTACCACGACTTCTGCCTGCAATTTCCTTCGCGGCATCGGAAGTGATTTTTGTATTAAGAATTGAAGACGAACGAAGAATAATTTTTTGCAATGTCTCGGCATCATAATATTCAAGTCTTGATTTTATTCCAAATCTTGAAAGTAACGGTGATGTCAATAAACCACTGCGGGTAGTAGCACCAATTAATGTGAAAGGGTTAAGATTAATTTGAACACTCCTTGCGTTAGGCCCGGTATCAATCATAATATCGATCCGGTAATCTTCCATCGCAGCATATAAATATTCTTCAACAACATTGCTCAGCCGATGTATCTCATCAATAAATAAGACATCATTGGGCTCCAGGTTAGTAAGAAGGCCTGCCAGGTCCCCGGGTTTTTCAATTACGGGTCCACTTGTTTCTTTTATATTAACTCCCAGTTCATTGGCGACAATGCGACTTAGCGTTGTTTTGCCAAGCCCCGGAGGTCCGTGAAAAAGAATATGATCCAGCGCTTCTTCACGTTGCCTTGCTGCTTTTATGAATATTCGAAGATTCTCTATTATCTGTCCCTGCCCACTGAACTCTTCAATTACAGCGGGCCGTATGTTGTTTTCAAATTCCCGTTCTGCAGGCGTTAATATTTCTTTTTCAGTATTTAAATTTTGATTAGACATATTGTTTTTATGAGCCCTGTAAAACTAAACTTTTAATACTAAAATATTTATATCCCACCCGGCAAATACTGCAGCACTATTCAATTATTGATTCCCTGCCAAATTTACAATTGACTAAAATTGGATTGTTTCTTGTACCTCGATCGCTTTTGCAGGTATTCCTTTCTGAAGTATTTTTTTACGCAAGGAAGAAGTTAAAGATGCATAAAGAATTTGAATAATAAGAATATGCATTATTGCCTGTTATACATACCACCCTTTGAAATATAAAATGAAACAAAAAATAAAACTCGGTATACTTGACCAGTCCATTGTGAGGCAGGGAAGCTCAGCGAAAGACGCGATCGAAGAAACTATCGCGACCGCAAAGCTTGCAGAAGAATTAGGTTATAGCCGGTTCTGGATATCAGAGCATCATAACGCGGCTTCAATTGCCGGCTCAACTCCGGAAGTGTTGATGGTGAAACTGGCTGATGTAACAAGCAAAATTCGTATTGGCTCGGGCGGTATTATGCTGCCTAACCATAGTGCTTTAAAAGTTGCCGAAAATTTCAGGATGCTGGAAACGCTTTTTCCAGGCCGCATAGATCTTGGAATGGGCAGGGCTCCGGGAAGCGACCGTATTACCGCTGCCATTCTTAACCCTTCCAATGATTTTAATGAAGACAGTTACCTGCAGCAATTATCACACCTTCAACATTTTTTCAACGATTCTGCCGGCACCAGCTACGGAAGCCTGCTTGCAGTGCCACAGGCCGAAACGATTCCGGAACAGTGGATACTTAGCAGCAGTGGCGGAAGCAGTAAAATCGCCGCTCAGTTTGGCATGGGCCTGGCGATTGCAAGATTCATAAATGGGAATGCAGCTCCTGATATTGTGGACACGTATCGAAAATATTTCAAACCTTCGGAGCAATTCCCCGAGCCAAAAGCTATGCTCTCGATATCAGTATTATGCGGTGAAACAGAAGAACAGGCAATACAAATGCGGAAACTGATGGATTATCGTTTGCTGCAATTTGAGAAAGGAAATTTTGATAAACCCGGTAACTATGAATCTATTAAAGACTATGTTTTTTCCGATGCCGAAAAGATACGGATAACATCTAACAGCGGGCGGGTAGTTTCGGGTACCAAAGACCAGGTGAAAGAACAACTCATTAAGTTGGCAGAAGATTTTGATGTGGATGAAATAATTGCTGCGACGATGACAGATAGTGTAGCTAACCGCAAACGCTCTTTCGAATTGCTGGCTGAAGCATTTGAGCTAAAGAAAATTATGAATTGAACTTTTTCAATTGATAATAGTTAATTTTAAAGAAACCTCTTTATGATGCATACATTCTTTATTCCGGCATTGTTGCTAATCGTGTTGTCGGCAGGCTGTGATAACGCCCCAACATCAGGAAACACTACCGCTGATAAAATTGCTGAGACTTCAGGGCTTAATAATTTCAAAAAAATTAAAGAACTGGAATTTACTTTCAATGTGCAAAAAGATTCATCGGGCAAAAGCAGGCATTGGAGGTGGATGCCTGAAACCAGTGATGTTGTTTTTTCAGGCGATGGCGATAATGTTTCTTTTAAAAGATATGACACATCAACGACGCGGCTTAAAGAATTAAATGCTTTGTTCACCAATGATGAATACTGGCTATTATTTCCATACCATCTTGTATGGGATAAAGGGATGACACTTACTGATAACGGTGAGGCTGTTGGTCCGGTAACGGGAGATTCTTTGCACAAAATAACTATTCAATATAATTCATCTGATGGATTCACACCTGGCGATATGTATGTTATTTATTCCGGTAAAAACGATAAAATAAATGAATGGGAGTATCACAAAAGTGGCGCTACAGAACCATCTTTAATGACTACCTGGGAAGGGTATGAAAATTTCAATGGATTACAATTTTCCATGAATCACAAATCAAAAGATGGAACGTTCCGGCTGTATTTTACTGACGTAAAAGTGTCGGATTAAATATTCACACTAGGCGAATTAGGACCCAAATTTCGCAAACATCGAGAACCATAGGTAATGAGTTTCAGAGGGAGGGATATATTTATTATTCCTTTAACATGTGTTGATTTTAGAGGATTTTTTCTGCTTTCAAATCAAAG
>JBKJRY010000371.1:0-31549 GCA_046593045.1 Chitinophagaceae bacterium
TCGTTCCTGGAAAAAACTAAGAGCATGACAGGAATGTTGATAAGGTTTGAAAAAACCGAAGGAATTTTTTTTGAAAAGCTTATCAATATTCCGGCTATAATGAAAAGAACTCAACAAATATTTAATCACCAAAAAATGGTCAACCTATTTCAGTACAAGACAAGATAATCAACCATTGATGGTTGTAGATGGGGTCCCAATTGACAACTCAATAAATAATTATGACCCTACCGCAGCTACGCCTAATACGAGTGGTGCGAATGCCAATCTCACAGGTGGCACAATTCCCTCCAATAGGGGTATAGATATAAACCCAAATGATATTGAATCCATCACAGTGCTGAAAGGACCGGCAGCTACTGCCTTGTATGATATAAGGGCAGCAAGCGGTGCTTTAATCATTACAACTAAAAAAGGTAATTATGGTTCACAGCGAACCAGCTTAAGCTTTAATTCTTCTGCAAGTTTCGATTTGTATAATAGGGCGCCCGAGTTACAAACACGCTATTCGCAGGGTAATGCGGGACGATACCTGGCTCCATTTTCGACTAATGGAAACCGGAGGGTTACCTGGGGTGCACTCATAGACACTCTTTCATGGGATGGGAACGGAAATGAGTGGGATCCTCATGGAAATATTGTAGGAAATTCAGATCCGAATGCCAAAATTTCTGTTGTTCCTTATGACCGTTATGATTTTTTTCAAACAGGTTTAAGTACCAATAATAATATTGCCGTAACCGGAGGTTCTGAAAAAACAAGTTATCGCCTTTCGTTAGGTAACCTATATCAAAAAGGGATTGTTCCACTTTCGAAATATAATAAGACGACAATCGGTGTTAGCGGGCAAGCTAAAATCAATGACAAGTTCAGCATTTCCGGGGGGATCAACTTTATAGTATCAGCAAATAATAAAGTGCAGCAAGGTTCAAACACCTCTGGTATCATGCTTGGATTATTAAGAACACCTCCTACTTTTGATAATAGTAATGGGCTTAGCGATCCTGCCAATAACGTGGCTTCTTATGTGAATGCCTCCACGCAGCAACAACGCAGCTACAGGGGTGGTATAGGTTATGATAATCCATATTGGACCGTTAATCGCAATCCATTCATCGAGGATGTAAATCGTTCATTTGGTTATGCCCAGGCATCTTACAAATTATTTGATTGGATGACGATAGCATACAGGCTTGGAGGAGACGTATACTCGCAGGATTCAAAGAATTTTTATGATGTAGGATCAGCCGCATTCACTGCGGGGAAAGGAATAATCACGGATTATTTCAACAACCAATATAATTCGGATCTGACCCTGAATTTGCAAAAATTCTTTGGAGATAAATTTTCCGGTTCATTGCTATTAGGCCATAATTATTTTTATAATAAATCAAAAAGCCGTCTAACTATTGGGGATGGTCTTATTACGCCGACCTTCTTTGATATTGTAAATGCTTTGTCTTATTCTGCATCAGAACTTGATGGTGAAAAACGCACTGCGGCAGTATATGGACAGGCTGAAATAAGTTATGATAATATGCTTTTCCTAAATCTCACTGGTAGGCGGGAAACGTCTTCGTCCCTCCCCGTTGATAACAGGAATTTTTTCTATCCTTCTGCCGGCCTGGGTTTTATATTTACACAACTACCTGGTTTAAAAAGCAGCAACAGCAACTTTTTATCATTTGGTAAGTTGCGGCTGTCTTACGCCCAGGTGGGAAAAGATGCTCCTATACAGGGTTTGCAGACATATTACGGGTCAACAACACTTTCTGATGGATTCACTGCCGGCGTACTCTTCCCTGTTAGCTTTAATGGAGTTCCAACCGGAGCATATCAAATTACCTCCCCCATTTCTGTAATCGATAATCCTACTCTCCGGCCTGAGAAAACCACTTCTTACGAAGCAGGTCTTGACCTGGGTATTTTGCAAAACCGGATAAACCCGAATGCTACTTATTATTACTCTAAAACTGTTGACGCAATATTTACTGTGCCGTATGCATACTCAACGGGGTTTTCTTCAAAATTGCAAAATGCGGGAGAGTTAACCAATAAGGGTTTTGAAATATCCCTTAATACAACACCGGTGAAAGCAAGGAACTTTAGTTGGGACCTGAATCTAAATTTTTCCACGAATAAAAATGTTGTAACAAAATTATTTAATGGGGTGCAAAAAATATTAATCGCAGGTTTTACGGGTGGGGAAATAGATGCCTTTGCCGGAGAATCATTCGGCCAAATATATGGGGGCATTTACCAGAGAGCCAATTCAGGAACGTGTTCTAAAGAATTTACAACAGGAGAATTATTAATAAATGACGTTTCCGGAGATCCTGGTTTTGGTAAACCCATTGTAAGTGCGCATAACGCAATTCTGGGCAATGTAAATCCAAAATGGTTGGGTACAATGACCAACAATCTTACGTTTAAAGGAATTACCCTGGGTTTCCAGATTGATATAAAACATGGTGGCCAGATTTGGAATGGAACACGGGGTGCCCTCTCATATTTTGGCACCTCTAAAGAAACTGACAACCGCGGTACCTCTGCTTTATTCCAGGGATTACTCGGTCATCTTGACGCTCAAGGTAATGTTTTGCATTATGCTCCGGATGGCATTACTGAAATTGCGGGTGCGGGGACAGCAAATGCTACGGAGACTATCTATGATCAATATTATTGGCAAAACATTGGTAGCAGTTTCATCGGCCCGTCTGAACAATCTGTGGAGGATGCGTCATTTGTGAAACTTCGCCAGGTAAGCCTCACCGTAGCAATACCAAAAAGTATTCTTAAATCTGCTTTTAAGAATTTGAGTTTCACGGTATTTGCCAACAACATTATTCTTTCCACCAACTATAATGGTGTTGATCCCGAAACAAGCCTTGCGGGTCCCGCTAACGGGCAAGGGCTTGATTATTTTAACAATGCAAGTGCAAAGAGTTTCGGCGCACGTTTAAACATTGGTCTGTAAAATTTTAAAATAAATTATCATGAAATATTACGATAAAAAATTCCAGTGGTTCCTGTTGCTGCTTGTGTTGTCTTTATTCATGTCTTGTAAAAAGAATTCTTTTACTGATGCGAATGAAAATCCAAACGCACCAGGCACTGTCGTTCCCTCAGTAATTCTGCCTTCAGTAGAAATCTCTCTGGCTTACACACAAGGTGGAGACAACGCCCGCTTTACAACCCTCTTTGTTCAACAAAGCGTAGGCTTCTCCAGGCAGGCACAGGCTTATTATTCCTATGTCCTTACCTCCACCGATTTTGATACAGAATGGAGTAATATGTACACTTCTGTTTTAGGAAATAACAAGGACCTTCTTGACAGGTCCGATGCCGGTAACTATAATGTTTATAGCGGCATATCCAGGATCATAATGGCCTACAGCCTGCAGGTGCTGGTGGATACCTGGGGCGATGTACCATATTCACAGGCATTGAAGGGTAATGATAATACACAACCGGCGTATGATAAAGATGTGGCGTTGTACGATACTATAGTTAACCTGGTGGATAAAGCAATCGTTCAATTAAACGACCCGAAACCGGGAGCACTAACACCTGGAACTGATGATATAATTTATGGTGGTGATGCGGCTAAATAGATAAAATTTGGCCATGCCATCAAAGCAAGAATTTACATACACCAGAGCAAAGGGAATGCGGCTATGGCGGTCAAAGCGCTACAGGAAGCAAACCTTTCTTTTACTGAAAACTCTGATAATGCTGCTTTCGGTTTTGGTAATGCAGCAACAGCGGCGAACCCAGTGTACCAATTTAATCAGCAAAGGCTTGACATTGACTATGCTGATGGAGCATTTGTGGGTTATTTAAACAGCCTGACCGACCCGCGGCTGTTGAAATATATTACACCGGATTACTCTGACGTAAATGGGGCGGGTATTAGTGACCGTTATGGAGCAATTAGTGCGCCGGTCGAATTTATTACTTTTGAGGAGATGCAATTTGTTAAAGCCGAAGCCGAATTGCGGTCTAACGGCGATTATGCCACTGCCCAGGTTTATTTCCAGGACGGTATCAGGGCAAGCATGGAAAAATTGGGAGTGAGTCAAAATGATGCTGACATATACATTGCAGCAAATGGAATACTTCCGGTAACAGGAATAAATGACGCAATTGCAAAAGTTTCATTGCAGGAATACCTGGCATTATATTTAAACCCTGAATCCTTCACACTTTGGCGTCGTACTGGCGAACCTGCACTCACACCTATATCAGGAACTAATGGAATCCCCAGGCGTTTCCTTTATCCGCAGAGTGAATTTTCACTAAACTCTGCAAATGTGCCACAGGCAACTTTGTATTCACCAAAAATATTTTGGGATAAATGATTCACTGTTTTTGGCGGTTGTATAGAGTGCGTACAGACTGGCAAGATAGTGATGTTGTGATCATCTTTTATGCCTCAATAATTATAGCCACACATTAAAGCGTACTTACTTAGGCTTAAGACATATTAGCCTAGTACGAAGTACCGCGTATTATTTACATTATTGAAACAGTTGCACAAATTAGTTGTTGAGTCTCAATGCAAATGCGAACATTGGCGATGAACAAAATGCAGGCTATTAACTGGCTAAAGATGGTTTAATATTGATGGTTACTTAAGGCGGCAAGGTTTACCCTGCCGCTTTTTTTAAGACTTTTTCGACGCTACAGCGGCTTAAATGTTTTAATTGGTTGAAAATCTTATTTGCCATCAGCCCATAATAAGAATTGAGGAAATACATTGCTCCACGAAGAATATTCATGTACACCTTCTTTTACTTCTATGTAGGTTATGTCTTTCGGGACACTTGTATTTTTCTTTTTAATTAAATCAATAAAGTCTTTTGTATCATCAATAACATCGATGATACCATCATGGTCCCTATCGGACGTTTCTTCGCTGCCACCTGCATAAAACCAATATTTCAGCTTGGGTCTTTTTCTTGATGATTTTAATTTATTGAACGCAATTCGATTCCTGTCATCAGAATAATTTGAATCGGTGGCAACTATATCTCTTAGCCAGAATGACCCTGAGAATACACCGACCTTATCGATCATATCTCCATTGTCCCACGCAACGTCGAATGCGGATACACCACCTAATGAAATGCCGGCAATGGTAATAGAATTAAACTTTCTTACCCCGGTCATTTTTTTTATAAATGGGTATAATTCGTTGTCAATAAACTTCTCATATTTTTCCGCAGAAGCGCCATTTTTTTTATAATCCGGATAGCCGGCTACACCATATTGCTGCTCCCTGTCAAATGCCTTTATGGCAACAACAACCAATGGCTGAATTTTTTTCTTCTTGTAGAGGCTGTCAACAATATTTTTTACCCGGAGTTTTTCAATATCCTGCCCGTCATTTAATAATAAAAGGTTAAAAGTATTTTTATCTCCGGGAACCGGTGTGCTTATAATTGTCAGATCAATATGCTTCTGAAGATGGCGGGAGTAGACAGAATCAGTGGTTTCTTTGATTTTAGATTTGCACGCAGATATTAAGAGAAGAAAAAATGCTGCCAGGTAAATATTATATTTTTGCATTTGCTAAAGTATTAATTTGGTTTCAAATATATATCAACATACCTTTGCACCTCAAAATCGCGAAGTAGAGCAGCGGTAGCTCGTCGGGCTCATAACCCGAAGGTCGGAGGTTCGAACCCTCCCTTCGCAACAAGGCCCCATTAATTGGGGCTTTTTTGTTACGAATTCTTAGCATAGCATTTTCCACGAATAATAATACCTGGCCCAATCACGACAGAATTTGACTTTATAGATTACACCATACATTCCCCTATGTGTTGAAAACCCTGGACATAAAAAAACTTCGAAGTGATTTATTTACTTCGAAGTTTTTATAAATTATTTGCAAAATTATGGAGTTGCAGAAACAGCCCCGTTTTGAATGAATTTAATTTGCAAAGCTTTTGTTGTATCAATTGCCTGTGGCAAACCCATTATCAATATGGTATATATTTTTCCATCCTCTACAGTGATATCACGACTTACATTAATTGCCGTGTCACTGCTTGCTTTTACAGAGATACTCCCTGGGGTAATACCCTTAAAATTCGAAACAGTTGCAAATGGCGCATTATTATTGAATACATCTGTTCCGTTGGAAGATATAGTAACCAAAGGTTGCCTTGCTGAATCGGGAATAGCATTTATGTAGCGGACAAAAGCCTGGCCGGTACCTGATGGTAAACTATCAAGGTTATCTTTTACAATCACGTTGTTGTATTTACCATTAGCCCCTACTAAAAAAAGAGAATAATAACTGCTATCTTCAAAAAGTTGGTTAGTAGTTGCTAAATCAGCTCCGGAAGAATAATTATAAGATGTTACATTTCTGTTACCAACATACACACCATTATACCCTCCTGTATATGTAGTAAACGAAAGGGGCCCATTGGTAAAATTATTATTAGCAAGAGCGATGCCGACAGCATCCTGATCAGGTGCCAGGTTGAAAGCCATTAAGCCTGCAGCAGGATTTTGTATTCCTGTATTGATATCTTTTTTGCATGCACTCAATAAAAAGGTTACCAGTAAAAAAGCAGCAATCGGAATGATATTCCTTCTGCCAAAAGACATTAGTTTTTTCATAAGTTGAACGAGTTATTTAAAAATTTATAAAATTTGATTGAAACTAACTACCGAAAAAATAATGCCAATGGTTTTCGATAGATCGTTAAAATTGACACGATATAATTAATTCTATTTTTTTTAACAGGTGTTTGATGTTGCAATGTTTTGATACTTGATTATGAGGATTGATTTTTTTAAATATTTTAAAGAAAAAAATCTTTGGAATTTAATTATGAAGGCTATAGACAGAAAGGGCAATAAACGGGAAACGTAATGCTGGCAGGGAATGCGGAGTTATATTTCCTTTAAAATTGTATAAATATTTATTAACTATTCGTTCTGTTTCCATAGACTATTTTTGTATGTATTCATTGTTACTTATAGATCATTTTCAAAAATATTTAATGCGATCAGCTTTTATAACAGCTATTATGTTCCTGGTTTCATTCTATGGAGGAGCCCAAAATCTTCATGTAAACCTTTTTGCCGGCGCGGCTAATTACCAGGGAGATTTGCAGGATAAAAGCTTTACTTTTTCCCAATCGCATTTTGCGGGTGGCGCTGGTCTCTCCTACGATCTCTCAGATAAATTTTCGGTCAGAGCGGGATTCGCTTTTACAAAATTATCTGCGGACGATAAGTTGGGCAGAAACAAACTTCGTAATCTGAATTTCACAACAAAACTCTCAGAAGTAAATATTGGTTTGGAATATTATCTTACAAGGCTGGAGGATCATGCGTTTACTCCATATGCATTTGCCGGGATAGCAATGTATCATTTCAGTCCGTATACCTACGACACTTCCGGCAATAAGTTTTACCTGCATCCGCTGAGCACCGAAGGAGAAGGTTTTATTCAGGGAGTAGATAAATATAAACTTACCCAGTTTGCCATTCCTTTCGGAGGAGGAGTCAAATTATCTTTAACTGAAAATATTAACGTGGGTGTTGAATTGGGATTTAGGAAATTATTTACTGACAGGCTGGATGATGTAAGTACAACATACGCAGACGAGACTTTACTGCTTGTTAATCGCGGCTCAAAAGCGGTGGAGTTAGCGTATCGTGGCAATGAACTTAAGAACGGCGCTTCATACCCTCTAGCTAGTACAATTCGTGGCAGTTCTACACATAAAGATTGGTATTATTTCACCGGATTTACTGCATCTTTCAGATTAGGAAATGGTAGTATTGGGGGTGGGGGCGGGAGGCATTCCAAATATGCCTGTCCAGTGAATGTTTCATCCAATTTTAAAAATTAAGCATTTTCAGTTTTCTAATTTTAATTTACTATTGAAGGGCTGGGCAGCGATGGTCATGTCAAATTACCCACTCTGCGTCATTGCCCGTTCGGCTATAAAGTTTTCTTGCCAATAAGCGCTTCTTAATTATCAATACTGTCTCATTTCAACTTCTGAACTTACCTTTGAGGAACTATGACGTATAATAATTTACAGGAATTTATCAATGTTCTTGAGCAAGAGGGCGAGTTGGTCAGGGTCAAAAATTACGTAAATCCTAATCTTGAAATTGCCGAAATAACTGACAGGGTAAGTAAAAGCAACAACGGAGGTAAAGCATTGCTTTTTGAGAATACCGGTTATGATTTTCCTGTGCTGATGAATGCATATGGAAGTGAAAAAAGAATGTGCCTTGCTCTTGGTGTGCAAAACCTCAACGATGTAGCTCGTGATATTGAAAGTCTTTTTCGCTTGCTTTCGTCACCAAAAGAAAATATTCTTGATAAACTAAAGTTGTTACCCAAGCTGGGTCAGTTTGCAAGCTGGATGCCAAAAGTTGTGAATAGGAAAGGAGAGTGCCAGCAGGTAATAATGCAAGAACCTGATATAACTAAATTACCTGTGATAACATGCTGGCCAAAAGATGGCGGACCTTTCGTAACACTTCCTGTTATTCATACAAAAGATCCCAATAATAATTCACGTAATGTAGGTATGTATCGAATGCAGGTTTTTGGACCTAAGCTTACAGGTATGCACTGGCACAGGCATAAAGTTTCAGCAAAGCATTTCAATGAATACAAAAAACTTAATAAGCGAATGCCCGTTGCCGTAAGCCTGGGCGGCGATCCCGTGTATGCTTATTCCGCTACGGCTCCATTGCCTGAAAATGTAGATGAATACATGCTTGCAGGATTTTTGAGGAAGAAAAAAGTTGAATTGGTAAAATGCATTACGCAACCTGATGTTGAAGTTCCTGCAGACGTTGATTTTGTAATTGAAGGGTTTGTTGATCCTAATGATGAATTGATTTGGGAAGGCCCTTTTGGAGATCATACCGGCTATTATTCTCTTCCGGATTGGTATCCTAAGTTTCACATAACTGCGATTACGCATAAAAAAAATGCTGTTTATCCTGCAACAATTGTAGGTATTCCCCCACAAGAAGATGCATGGCTGGGTAAGGCGACAGAACGGATATTCTTAGCGCCCATGAAAATGACTATGATACCCGAAATTCTTGATATGGAAATGCCCGTGGAGGGTGTATTTCATAACCTTGTAATTGCAAAAATTCAGAAGGATTATGCAGGCCAGGGACAGAAGGTTATGAATGCCATGTGGGGCGCAGGACAAATGATGTTTAATAAAATATTGGTATTGACGGCCTCCCTGGACCTTCCGATGAACCAGGAGTCTTTAGAAGCTTTTAAAATTACAGATTACGAAAGGCTGGCAAAAGACGTATTCAAAAATTTGAATCCTTCGACTGATATTTATTTCTCCCAGGGGCCGATGGATGTGTTGGATCACAGTTGCAGCAAAATGGGCTTTGGCGGCAAGATGTGTATTGACGGAACCTTCAAATATGAGGAAGAGGCTGATGAAAATTATCTTCCCACTACCGGCGTATGGCAACTTCCAGATGAAAATATCATTCAGAAATTTGAAGAAATAAAATATATAAACAGTTCGTTGCTTAAAAAGGGAATTCCATGTTTAATAATCTCTGTTGAAAAAAACAGGAAAAATCATGTAGAAGAACTTCATAATTCTATTTGCGGAATGGATGAGATTGCAGCAGTGAAAATGATATTGTATGTTGAGCATACCGTGAATGCGAATGATCTCACCACTTCGTTATGGCGCTTTTGCAATAATCTTGACCCGCGTCGTGACCATTTTATTGTAAAGAAAACATCATCGTCTGATGACTCAAAATATTACGCCTGCATTGGGTTTGATGGTACGAACAAAACAAAAGAGTTTGACGATTTTTATCGCGATTGGCCAAACATTATTGTGGCAGATGATGAAACTATATCCTCTGTTGATGACAAATGGAATACACTTGGCCTGGGTGAATTTATTCCTTCACCTTCATTAAAATTTAAAGACCAGATGTATGGTGAAGAGGCGGTGGCCACTCCAAACCTTTTTCACCATTAAGCAGATTGAAAAAACCCACTTAAGCCGCTTGCCGGTTGGAGGGGGAATGGTGACTTTTTCCTGGCAAATAGAAAAAGACTTCAAATTTTCCTTTGATAGAATAACGCTTTGCAAGAAGGATATGGCTAAGGTTTTTCCTTCAGGGACCAAAGGTCATATATCTGTTGCTTCTCCGTAAGCTACCGCTGTAGCCTCTTTCACGGACTCACTCATAGTTGGATGCGGATGAATAGCGTTTAGAATTTCATGCCCGGTTGTTTCCAGTTTACGAGCTGTTACTATTTCAGCAATTAATTCTGTTACATTATTTCCTATCATATGACATCCTAAAAGTTCACCATACTTAGCATCGTAAATGATTTTTACAAATCCTTCAGTACTTCCTGCCGCTGTAGCTTTTCCGCTGGCAATGAATGGAAATTTTCCTATTTTAAGTTCATAACCTGCATCCTTAGCCGCTTTTTCAGTATAACCAACGGATGCAATTTCAGGAAAACAGTATGTACAACCTGGCACATTATTATAATCTATAGGTTCAGGCTTTTGTCCGGCAAGGTGCTCTGCCGCATTAATTCCTTCTTTTGTTGCTTTATGAGCCAATGCCTGATTCGGCGTACAATCACCTATAGCATAAATTCCGGACACGTTAGTTTGCAAATTGCCATCAACAATTATTCTTCCTTTATCGGTTTTGATTCCTAATTCTTCCAGGCCAATATTTTCTAAATTAGCAGTTATTCCAACAGCGCTTAAAAGGATATCGGCTTCAAGAGTTACTTCTCCATCGGCCGTTTTTATTTTTGCTTTCACACCTTCTCCATTGGTATCTACATGTACAACTTCACTATTTACCATAATAGCAATGCCTTGTTTTTTAAAATTCTTCTCCAGTTCTTTTGAAATATCTTCATCTTCCACGGGCACTATCCTTGGCAAAAATTCTACTATGGTAACTTTAGTTCCCATGCTGTTGTAGAAATAAGCGAATTCTGTACCTATCGCACCTGAACCCACTACTATCATTGATTTTGGCTGAGACGGTAAATTCATCGCATCCCTGTAACCAACTATTTTTTTGCCATCAATTTTCAATGCAGGCAATTCTCTTGCTCTTGCGCCTGTTGCAATCACAATATTTTTGGCTTCGAGCACCTGTTTTTTGCCGTCATTATCTGTCACCTCAAGTTTTCCTGGAGCTATTAATCTGCCATTTCCCATGACTACATCAATCTTATTTTTCTTCATCAGGAAAGTAACACCCTTGTTCATCTTATCGGCTACACCGCGGCTTCTTTTTATTACGCTTTCAAAATTTTGTTTTGGATCATTTATTTCAATGCCATAATCTGCTGCATGCTTGGCATATTCAAAAACCTGGGCACTCTTTAGCAATGCTTTCGTGGGAATGCATCCCCAGTTAAGACAAATACCACCAAGACTTTCGCGTTCAATTATCGCAACTTTTTTACCTAATTGCGAAGCCCTAATTGCAGCCGGGTATCCACCTGGCCCGCTACCTAATACTATTACATCGTATGCCATATGTTTTGTAGAATTTTAAATGTCAAAAAGCGTTGCGAAATTACTTTGAAATAGGCAAAGCACAAAAACACCTGCAAGCCCTCAATAAAAAATAGCTGTAGCACGACCTCTTAAGTATCATAACAGGCTACATTTTTATCAACATGTCTTTAACTAAAAAAGAGGAGAAAGGAGTTGACGGTGTTCTGACCGTTGTTATTTTAGATAAAATTAAAGAAGAGCGATACAATTCCGGTTCTTGAAGGTTTGCACCGGTTGGTTTTTATCGGAACTGGTTTGGATATTATTCCACAATTTATGGAAGGGTATATCGCCCCGGACATTATACATCTGTAAATAAATATCACAGGGGAAGTAATTTGTACGACCTCAATCCGGAGAAATTATTGTACTCAGCTCAGTCAGAAAGTTTTGATCCGTCATGCGCAACGCAACTGTCCAATCATTACGGTGAAAAAATTTTAAATGACATGACGAAGCAAGGATTAGATGCAAGAAAAAACAGGCGAAAAATCTGCTTTATTGGTGATCCTGTTCTGATTAATAAGAGTTATTATCTATCAACCTTGTCTCATTACGAGCAGGATCTTTTTGTCTTAATATTAGCGATTCTTTTACTTTCGATCTTTACTGACTGTATTTACGCATAGTCAATTTTTCTCTGGCAATATGTTTCAATTTTATTTTTAAGGTCAGACGGGCGGAATGGTTTTAAAATATAATCAGTGAACCCTGCTTCTGTAACGAGTGACTCCATGTTTTCGAGAAGAGTAGCCGTAAAGGCAATAACAGGTGTCTCAAGATCCTTCTCTCTTATTATTTTAAGTGTTGTATAACCATTCATTTCCGGCATCTCCAGGTCCATTAGAATGAGGTCAAATTTGTGATACTTTATTAATTCCAGGGCATGAACTCCAGTTATTGCTTCTTTAACCCGCATTTGCCATTTACGTAAAAAACCTTTTAAAATATTCGCATTTATTTCATTGTCCTCAACTATTAAGACCCGCACCCCGCGAATATCTTTAATGACTTCCGGCAAAGTTTTTTTAGGAATATTTTTTATTACCGGTTGTGCTGCAATTTTCAGGTTAAGTGTAAAGTAAAAGCGTGAGCCGACAGCCAATTCACTGGCCACCTCAAGCGTGCCACCTAGTATGTTTACCAGTTGCTGGCTGATATTTAATCCGAGGCCGGTGCCTCCATATTTTCTTTTTAACTCGTCTGAATGTATTTGTGAAAAAGCCTGGAAAACCTCTTCCTGCTTTTCTTCTGCAATACCAATACCTGTGTCTTTTACTTCGAAATAAAGAATAATGCAGGTATCAGTTAATTCTTTAATCTTCACATTGAGCTCTACACTTCCGGTAATTGTAAATTTGAGCGAATTAGATAAAAGGTTATTTATAACCTGGCTCAGTTTCATCTGGTCACTTAAAACATGTAGGTTTTGCAGGTCTTGTACCGGGAGATTAATTACGAGATCAATATTCTGGCTTTTGTATTGTTGGATAAAAGAGGCCGTAACATTATTCAGGCAATTTACCAGGTTAAAAGGCTTTTCGAGTATCTCCATTTTCTGGGCGTCTATCTTACTAAAATCCAGGATATCATTAATAATGCCCAGCATATGTTCTGATGAATAGCGGATTACACCAATATGATTTTTAATATCCTCTACCAAATCGGGCTCAGACAAAATGAGGTTGGAAGTGCCAATAATTCCATTGAGAGGTGTTCGCAGTTCATGGCTCATGCTACTTAAAAACCGGGCTTTTGAACTAGCCGCTGTTTCTACGTTTATTTTCGATTTACGCACTTCATTTTTAGCGTCTTTTAATTCGGTAATGTTCGTTATACTTAATACCTGGTACTCACTTTCATTTAAAACATCTGATAAGATATTTGTATTTACCAAACCATAAAATATGTTTTTAGAATGCGTAATAAATGTGGCTTCACCCGTCCAGCTCTCCCCGATATTATTCATTAAGATATCAAGATTAGGATTGTCGCTTGAGAGATGACGCATCATTACCTGTGACATATAAAGTCCCTTGAAATCATAACCGGGAGGCAATTCAAAAAGACTGGTAATTCTTTTGTTTGTAGCTATAACTTCGAGTGTCTCTTTATTATAAATTATATGTGCATCCAGTGTGGCTTGAAATACCGACTCAAAAAAATTAACCTCGTGCGCACAGGTTGATCCGGTATTTTTTGTGAAAAGTTTTTTTAAGCGGGAAAGCGAACCGTTTGTCTTTTGTTGTTTTTCAGAATTCAATGTAAATAGGTTTTATGAATTGTCTGTTTTCAATACCTGGCAAAAGCTTAACGTATTAATTGGTATGTTAAGTATAAGCCTTTATAAAATTTTGAGTTGCAAAGGAGATAATAATAACAGGATGTTTTGCGTTATTGTGTGATTAAAATATTCCGAATGAGACCTTCCTTCACATTTGATCAGAGATTAGATTCCGAATACCTGGTGAGTATCTACGAGGATGACACTGAATATGCAAGTATGATTTTTACCCAGTTTCTGGAAACGGCACCATCAATTATGAATGAAATGGAAGAGAGTTATGTTTCCGGTATCGTCGAAAATTTTCGCCAAAAAGTGCACAAACTGAAACCTACATTTAGTTACGTCGGGCTTACTCAACTCACCATAAAGGCAGATGTACTTGAAAAAAAATGCAGAGAAGTTTCGACTATTAGTGGTTTGAGTGATTTATACAGTGAATTAAAATCCGGTTATTCTGAAAATATTGCCATAATCCAAAATGAAGTTAAACGTCTTAATGAACAATTAAATTAACCCTATGAAATTTAAGTGCATCATCGTAGATGATGAACCATTAGCCAGAAGTTTTTTGGAGCGATACTGCCAAAAACAGGGAACGCTGGAAGTAATGGGATTATTTCCTGATTCTGAATCAGCATTGAATTACCTGACCTGCAACGAAATCGATATTCTGTTTCTAGACGTGGAAATGCCCGGAAATACAGGCTTCGAGCTATTGGATCAACTGTTGTATATGCCAAAGGTAATACTCACCACTTCTAAGACTGATTATGCTTTTGACGCATTTCAATATAACGTTACCGATTATCTTAAAAAGCCTATTTCTTTCAATCGTTTCCAGGAGGCCATTGGTAAAATAACTGAATCTCTCAACAATACTATTGTTAAGCCCACAGTCGATGATATCTTTATTAAGACCGAGGGTAAATTTATACGCCTTAGCTACCAGGATATTTTATATATAGAGAGCATGGGTGATTACGTAAAATATTTTACACCGGCGAAGTACTACCTGACCCATAGCACTCTCAAAGCTGTGGAGGAAAAAATGAACACCAATCATTTCATGAAAGTTCATAGATCTTATATAGTAAACTTGCGAAAAATCAAGGATATCCAGGACAATTCTATTGTAATAGAAGGGAAAGTAATACCCATCAGCAAATCGCTGAAATCAGATGTTATGGTTAGAATAAACGTGGTATAGCTTTATTAGCCCGAAAAATTTTCTGTCATTTACAATCCGCTTCCCCCGGAAAAAACGATCCGGTAGATTTTCTTCAATTGCTCAAGCAACTTGCCTAACTCCTAATCGGCGTGATACTTCCTTTCGCCCAAACAGTTTAGAGGGCCGACTAATAAAGCTAACAAAATCTATTTATACCGTACTCTCATCAATTGCCGCCGCTTCCTGTGTAAGGTGGTGATGGTTCATAGCAAAAGACTTAAAGGGCGGGGGAGCATAATTAGTTAATATCCCCGATGAATTGCCGGGCCCCGTATAAGAGCCACGGGGTGAATACATAGAATTAGCTACAGGTCTCATTGTTCCACTTTTAACTGTATATAGTGAACTATCAATTAAATAACTTACAAAATTTTTATTGCTGCACTCATCACATTGTTTCGGAATGAGGTAAATGTCGAAGTCACCAGTGATACCATTTTCCTTCATTTCATCAATGCTTAACACAAGCACTCCGCGGAAGTAATTATTTTGAAGACTTTGTTTATCATGCCTGGCTACTTTTTTAGGTTTGAAGGGCTTCATGGGGTTTCCCGCAGCATTGAACGGTGTGCACTTTAATTTGCGTGAAGCGAATAAGGGATGTTTATAACGGAATGCAAAAAAAGATACACCGGAATCATAATATTTTTGAATGTCAGCTTTATCAAAAATAAGTATGCCGTAATTTTTCTCCTGACTCAACCCTTTAAAAAAAAGGAAGGTTAAAAAAACTACCATTGCTGTAGTTATAAATTGCTTCTTCATGTGCCTACTGTTAGAGGTTAATTATTTATTAATAATTTTCTATAGCCTTCCTAAGGATATTCCATAAAATATTTCTTGCTCAGTCAGAGAGGTCGTGTAGGCAGGACAAAGGATTAAATGTATGCAAATACATCAACGAGGCCAAAAGATTTCGTGAGTCTTCCCCCAGTTTCGCCACCTGGGATGTTGGCCATGGATAACTTTTTTATAAGGAAAATAGCCGGAACGGCCATACTGTATGCGGGTGGCGATGGATTCATATCGAACACTTTAAATGGCTTATAGTTGTACTTAATAAGTATCATGTTATCCTTCCCGGGTTTATTAAATACCCGGTAGCTCACATACATCATTTCATCAGCTTTGCCTTCATGAAATCTTTTAGGAACCAGGTACACATCAAAGGTGCCGTCAATCCCATTCTCCGCCATGTTGTCAAGGGTAAGCACTATTGCGCCTTTAAATAAATTTTTCAAAGGCCTCGGTCGGGGAATGGAAACAGTTGTAAGAGTAAAAGGAGTGCCGATCATTGTTCCGGTTGCATCAAACGCCGCACCCTGCAGCGTGTAATAGCCGGTAGCTGTGGGTTCAAAATTAAAAATGAATTTTGTAAAATTATCCGCGGATATATATTGGGCACTAATGTCTTTTTTAAATACAAGCGAATAATAAAAGTCCTGCTTCTGTGCGTACGCGGAGAAAAATATGCTGACAAAACCAGTCAACAAAATTAGCGTTCTTTCTATCTTTTTCATATTGAAATATGTTAATGGATTATATACCTAAAATAGTTACCTTATTTATCAGTTAATAATATTTTATCAAATAAATTTTTCGACAGCTTTCGATAACAAAGGATCGCAATACCTTGGAAATTTTTCGGAATGAAGTGAAGAAGAGATCAATTATTTTAAACCCTTTCCTTTTGCTGCGTCTTTGGGGGAGCCGTCACGGGGCTTAGGCCAGTATTCAATTACCGGCTACAAAGTTTTCGGTTATTTGCATTAAGCAATAGTGGTCATGCCTGGAAGATTTTCGAAATGCCATAACGATGAATCATGCGGTATATTATACGGGATAAAAAAAACCACCCCTGTGAGAAGGTGGATTTTAAAAAAAGGAGATAAGCAAGAAATTAAACGACTTATCAGCGTAATTATTGTAATTACCCTGTATAAAAAATAGATTTGCCCTTGGGGCAAAAAAAACCACCTGTTGATAAGGTGGATTTTAAAGTTATAAAAATAATGGGTAGTAAATCTATAACGCTTAGTTCTCAGAAATATTATTCAAATGCAGCGGAAACTTACCAACCGGGCTGGGCAATATTTTAGTTCTTTTTTTGCATCTGAGAACAATCGATCATTTTCCTCAACTTTACTTCGTTATCAATTTTTAATTTGAGACAGCTATGGAAATAGGAATTTACACTTTTGCCGATATCGCAACCCATCCCGTCACGAAAAAAAGTATTACTCCGCACCAGCGCATGATCAACCTTATGGAAGAAATTCAGCTGGCTGATCAGGTGGGCCTTGATGTGTTTGCCATTGGTGAGCATCACCGCCCGGAGTATTTAGTATCGGCACCGGCAGTGGTGCTGGGCGCTGCAGCAGTAACAACGAAACATCTAAAACTGTCCAGCGCCGTTACCGTATTAAGCTCTGAAGATCCTGTACGGGTATTCCAACAGTTTGCTACTATTGACTTGCTATCCAACGGGAGGGCCGAAATCATGGCGGGCCGGGGATCGTTTATTGAATCGTTCCCACTGTTTGGCTACGATCTTAAAGATTATGACTTACTCTTTTCTGAGAAGCTGGAGATGCTCGTACGCATCAACGAAAGTGAACGGCTGACATGGAAAGGAAAATTTACACAAAGCGTTGATAATATTACCGTGTACCCGAGGCCGCTACAGCCGAAGCTCCCGATATGGGTGGGTGTTGGCGGCACACCGGAGTCGGTGGTGCGTGCTGCGGAATATGGATTACCCATGGCGCTTGCCATTATTGGCGGAAGCCCTGCACGTTTTGCACCGTACGCACAATTGTATCGCGAAGTTTATGCTAAAGCGGGATATGATATAGAAGCATTGCAACTTGGTATCAATTCGCATGTATACGTGGATGATACTTCCCAACAGGCGCGTGATGAATTTTACCCTGCATATGCACAGGTAATGGAGCACATCGGAAAGGAGCGGGGATGGGCCGGCATGAGTCGCCGGGATTTTGACGCATACACCGGCAAGCAGGGCGCATTACTCGTGGGTAGCCCGCAGGAAGTAACGGAAAAAATACTTTATGAATACGAACTGTTTGGGAACACCCGTTTCCTGGCACAGATGAGCCTTGGCGCCATGCCACATGATAAGATATTACGTGCGATTGAATTGCTGGGCACTAAAGTAGCGCCAGCAGTAAAAAAATATACCAGCGCAAAACAGGCTGTACAGTAAAAACCTTTCGGTATTAGCCTTTTGCCGATTGACAGTGTACTCCGTAGATGCTGCTGTAGCCAGTTCAGGAAAATAGCCCGGCGTGAATTGAGTTTAAACACGCAGGGTCGCCCATTTGAGAGACCCTGTGAAACATCAGTATATTAAACTTATTTTTTTGTATAGCTTACTTTCCAGATACGCCCGTTTTGGTCATCGGAAATATATAATGAACCATCATCACCCTGCGCAAGGCCAGATGGCCGGTGTGCAGCACCGTTAGGTGTTTTATTCTCGCCTGCAAATCCATTGGCGAAAACTTCATAATCACCGCTGGGCACTCCATCCTTAAAAGGAAGAAAAACCACTGAATAACCGGCCTGCTCCTGTGGAGCACGGTTCCATGAACCATGGAAAGCGATAAAAGCCCCGTTCTTGTATTTTTCAGGAAACTGGTCGCCGGTATAAAACAACAATCCATTAGGGGCCCAATGCGCCGGGAAAGCATAAATTGGATCTTTCTTTGTACCACAGTCTCCAACTTTTTTACCATCACCGCCATACTCGGGTGATTGTACTTTCAGCTTTTGCTGAGGGTCATAGTAGCAATAAGGCCAACCAAAATCATCTCCTTTTTTTATGCGCAGCATTTCTTCTGCCGGCAACTGTACTCTTTGGTCTTCAGTATATAACCCAGGAAACAGCTTGTCAAGATCATCACGGCCATGCATAACTGCATATAGGTCGTTTGCCTGGGTGTTCCAGTCAAGTGCTACTATATTGCGGATGCCGGTACAGTAACGAACGCCATCCCCATATTGCTGGTTGGGTTTATCCACTTTAAATTGCCAGATGCCACCGGCAGAGTCAAGAATAGGGCATGGGTTCATACCTGGCGAGCCTGGGGTTCTGTCAACCGCCTGGCAGGCATTGGAAGGCGCTCCTATGTTCACATAAATATCTCCCGCGCCATCCAGCGCAATTGCCTTGGGCGCATGTTGGCCTTTGTTGATAAGGCCTGTAACGATCATTTCCTCGGAAGCAGTATCAGGCGTACCGTCTGCCGCAAGTTTATAGCGGTAAATATCATCGTTGGAAGAAGCGTATAAATACCCGTTCCCAATGTCAATGCCCGTGCCTCCGAAGCTGCCGAAGCCCGAGATGCTGTCTGCAACGCCATCACCGTTGGTATCTTTCAGGCGAAGAATACCGTGCCCGTTCTTAAGGCCCGCCAGCCTTACATAAAGCTCGCCGTTGTCAAAGATCATGTGGCGTGCACTGCCAACGCTATCCGCGAATATGGATGCCGAAAAATCCGCCGGCAATGTAAGGGTGCTGTCTATTGCCGCTGCCGCTGTGGCCTCATGCTGGTTGCCAGTACAGGATACCGTAGTTAGAACAATAAAAAAAAGAAGAAAAGGAATAAAATATTTCATTAGAAAAAGTTTAGCGTTAAAGTTAAGGTATAAATTAAAAAGATCATGGCTTCAACTGTAAAGCTTTTAACATCAGTAACGGTCAGTAATCTCCCAGGATTTACAGAGCAATCCGACATAACGTCTGCGCTAACCACACAGACCTTTCCCCGAGGCATCTTGCATCGCTCCACCAGGAATTTTGTTCCAATACTGCAATCGATAGAAAAAAAATCAAAGTTCATCTTTCAATACTTAAGATAATAATTTTTATTTCGAAGTAACACTTTAGGTATTAGTCATGGAGTTTTCAGAAGATTGTCTCAGTTTAATTATTACATTTGTCTTCCAAATCTTTAAAATTGCCATCTACTCAACTTTCTAAATAGGCCTATGCGGACAACAAATTTAACTGCACCTTTTTTAATTTTTTCGATTCTGCTACTGCTACATTCCAGTAGTAGCTTTTCACTGTCCGTAGCGAAACCAATAAGAATAGAAAATAGTATTATTAACCCGGGACCGGATTATCTCAAGGCATCCGTTTTTGTAAAGCTTTCTCCGAAAGAATTTATAACAATTACAGGTAAAAAATTAAATCTTCCTGAAAGGATGTACTTTAAAATTATTCAGCGCAGGCTGAGAAACGAATTGAAAAAAAATCCTGATCTTTTAATCACTTCATATTACGATTCCCAAAAGACAAAATTCAAATTTGATGCGCTTTGGTTCGTCTTAGCTGCATTTGTTGGCCCTCTCGCTGTTTTAGTCGCCTATACTTCTAAATTAAGAAAAGGGGGCCCAACTAAAAAAGATAGGATAACTTCCGCATGGCTGGGCTTTGCATTCTTTGTTTTATGGTTTGGATACCTGTTTGTTTTCTAAAGCCCTATTTTTTTAATTGCATTTTACTTTTTCATTTTGAAGAACTATTTCCTCATTTATTAAAACGTGTTGATTTTTACATTGTAAAGTAAACTGTTTAAATTGCCCAACTCTTAACTTCAATAACTGATGACGATAAATTTTTTCCTGAACTTTCACACAGAAGTTGGCCAGGATTTATACATATATGGAAACAATGATTTTTTAGGTAATAAGGAGATCGGGGATGCAGTTCCGCTTGTTTATCTTGACAATGAAGCCTGGTCCGTAACGATAGATCTTCCCCAAAGTTTCGATGATAATATTTTATACAAATATTTTTTAAAAGATAAGGATGGCACTATTATTTATGATGGAGAAGCAGACCGTTCTGTTGATTTATCTGTTATCAAAAACGAAGCTGTTTCGGTATCTGATACATGGAATGCAGATTCAAACATAGCCAATGTATTTTTTACAAGACCTTTTAGTAAGGTATTGCTTCCACAGGTGTCAAAAGTAGAATCCACGTCGATTAAAAGATATACGCATGAATTCAGGGTAAAGGCACCACTATTACAACCCGGTGAAGTCATTTGCATGTTGGGTTCTTCCAAAGATTTAAAATATTGGAATACCGAAGAGCCGTTATTAATGGAAGCAAAAAATAACTGGTTTGTTGCGCGACTTTCCCTTGCTAATGATGGCCTTCCGCTTACCTATAAATACGGAATTTATAATCTTATCGAAGAAAAATTTGTACGGTTTGAAAAATGTGATAATCGTATTATCAGGAAAAATGACAGGCCGGTTGTTCCACTTACAATAATTCATGACGGATTTGTACAGTGCGAGGTTGTAAAATGGCGTGGGGCCGGCGTCGCAATACCGGTGTTTAGTTTGCGTACTGAAATGGGTTTTGGCGTGGGAGAATTTAGCGACATGATATTGCTTATTGATTGGGCGAAGAAAGTAGGTTTAAACCTAATACAAATATTACCTGTAAATGATACTACAGCCAATCATAAATGGACTGATTCATATCCTTACGCGGCGATATCTGCCTTTGCCTTACATCCGTTATATATAAATCTTGAAAAAGTGGCGGGTAAGGAATTTTCAAATCTTCTGAAGCCTCTTAAAAAAAAGAAAAAGCACCTGAATGAGCTGGCAAATTTGGATTACGAGATGGTAATGAAATTCAAATTATCTGCCCTGAAAGAGGTATACAATGCTTCAAAAAAAGATTTAAAAAGCGATCCTGTTTACTTTGAATTTTTTGAATTGAACCGGGAATGGCTTGTTCCTTATGCAGTATTTTCTTACCTCAGGGACAAGTATAATACTGCTGATTTTACCAAATGGAAAACACATAAAGAATTTGATGAATCAACTATTCAGAAATTTGCCTCTCGTGGGAAAACCCATTATGATGAAATAGCCTTTTTCTATTTCATACAATATCATTTGCATTTACAATTGAATGAAGTGATAAAATATGCGCATAGCCACCAGGTAGTTTTAAAAGGAGATATACCCATTGGTATTTACCGTAACGGTTGCGATGCATGGTCCAATCCATCTTTATATAATATGGATGAACAGGCAGGTGCGCCGCCTGATGATTTCGCTGTAAAAGGCCAGAACTGGGGTTTTCCCACATACAATTGGGAAAAAATGAAAGAGGATGGATTTAAATGGTGGCGCAGGAGATTTGATCAGATGAGTAATTATTTTGATGCTTTCAGAATTGATCATATTCTTGGATTTTTTAGAATATGGAGTATCCCTGTTGATACCATCGATGGAATATTAGGAAGATTTGTTCCTGCAATACCCGTTGATATTTCTGAATTTCATTCGAATAACATTTGGTTTGATCGCGACCGTTATTGCAAACCATTTATAACCGAAGATATACTTTGGAAGTTATTTCCTGATTCGGTGACTTATGTAAAACAACAATTTCTCGATGATACAAATCACGGTCAATATGATTTGAAAAGGGAATTCAACACCCAAAGAAAAGTTGCAGAATATTTTGAACAGAATAAAATTGAAAACAGCAGTAAACTACGGCATGGTTTATTTGAATTGATCAGCAATGTTATTCTCTTAGAAGAGAAAAATTCTGATGGGAAAAAATTTCACTTCAGGTTTGGAATTGCGCAGACCTTTTCTTTTCAACATCTCGATCAATATACGAAGGATAGTCTACAAAATCTTTATGTTGATTACTTCTACAGGAGACAGGAAGGCTATTGGAAACAGGAAGCTTTAAAAAAATTACCGCAATTAAAGCACAGTACAAAAATGTTGATTTGTGGAGAAGACCTTGGTATGGTGCCGCAATGTGTACCGGAAGTAATGAAAGAACTTGGAATATTAAGTCTTGAGATTCAGCGAATGCCTAAAGATCTGAATTCACAGTTTTTTCATCCTAAAAATGCTCCATATTTATCGGTGATTACGCCTTCTACTCATGATATGAGTACCGTCCGCGGGTGGTGGGAAGAGGACAGGGGTAAGACCCAGAAATTTTATAATTACATACTCGGCCATTATGGTGAAGCGCCATATTTCTGCGAGCCATGGATCAATAAGGAAATTGTGCTGCAGCATCTTTACTCACCTGCAATGTGGAGCATATTCCAGTTACAGGATTTGTTTGGAATGAATAAAAATATACGTCTTGAAAATCCACACAATGAAAGAATAAATGTTCCTTCAGAGCCTGATCACTACTGGCGCTATCGTGTGCATCTAAGTCTTGAGGATCTTTTAAAAGAAGATGATTTCAACAATGAATTAAAAAAATACGTCGTTGAAAGTGGAAGATGACCCCTATCCCTTAAAGGGAAAAAGTTACCCCTAACCCCTGAAGGGGCAAAACGTCTCGATTGAAAAATCTAAAATTTATGTAGCTAATTTCATCGATTGAAATCCCAGAAATTATATGGTTATGGAAAATAAAAAAAAATTAAATTCTAATACACATGTTTCCCTTCTCGGTGAGAAGCCCTCTGGGCCGGGGTTAGGGGGCAGCAAGATGTTTTATGAAAGCTCACCGATAATTTTTGCGAATGCAAAGAAATTAAGAAACGAACCTACTCCGTCAGAAATAATTTTCTGGAGTTTACTTAAGCAACACTTTTCAGGTACCAGATTTAAGCGGCAACATCCCATTTCACAATATGTTGCTGATTTTTATTGTCATAAATTTAAGCTTGTTATTGAAATTGATGGAGACGTTCATCTTTCAGAAGAAGCAAAGGCCAATGATAAACTAAGAGATGAACATATGCAGTCATTAGGTCTGGAAATAATTCGTTTCACAAATGAAGAAGTTTGTAAAAATGGCGAAGCTGTTGTGAAGAAGCTAAAAGAATTAATTGAAAGGCAACCTCATTAACCCGCAACCAAAGAGCACTGAATTCAAAATTTATTATAATAGCCAAAAGTGATATTCGCTTTTTAATTTTAAAAAAATAATAAAAAATCTTTTGAAGGTTGGACCTTAGGTTCCCCTTCAGGGGTCAGGGGTTATGCTTATAAAATACAAATCTATTAATCTGCCTTTTCGTCATCCTTTTACAATTTCTAAAGGCACTAAAACGCATCAGGCTGCATTGCTTGTAGAACTTGAGCATTTTGGTCTCAAAGGATACGGTGAAGCGCCTGCTATAATTCACTACAACATTACTGTTGATAAAATGATTGAAGATATAGAGCGCAAAAAAGTTTTCATTGAAAAATTTGCATTTACGCATCCCGACAGATACTGGCACTACCTGCATCATCTTTTTCCTAACAATCCTTTCCTGGTCTGTGCTCTTGATATAGCCGGCTGGGATATTTATGGAAAAATGAAAAAAAAGCAATTGCACCAGCTATGGAATCTTGACATTTCTAAAAATCCATTAACTGATTATACAATTGGAATTGACAGCATTCCAAACATGGTTAGTAAAATGAATGAAAAACCCTGGCCGATTTATAAAATAAAATTAGGGACAAGTGAGGATGTTGGGATAATTACTGAGTTAAGAAAGCATACATCTTCTGTGTTTAGAATAGATGCGAACGCCGCATGGAAGGCTGAAGAAGCTTTAGAAAAAATCAATACTTTTAAAGATTTAAATGTTGAATTTATAGAGCAGCCACTTGTAAAAGATGATTGGGAAGGCATGAAATATTTATTTGAAAAATCATCTTTACCGCTTATTGCTGATGAAAGCTGTGTAGCTGAAGCTGATGTTGACAAATGTGCCGGATATTTTCACGGTATTAATATAAAACTTACCAAATGTAGTGGTATCACGCCTGCACTGCGAATGATTACTAAAGCCCGTGAATTAAATATGAAAGTAATGGTTGGCTGCATGAACGAAAGCTCCATTGGTTCCGGGGCTATTGCACAACTATTACCCATGCTTGATTATGTTGACATGGACGGCCCGTTACTACTTTCGGAAAACGTGGGAGCGGGTGTAAAATTTGACGATGGGAAGATTATTTATAATGAATTGACAGGTATTGGAGTAGATGTGCCTGCTTTTTAGTTTTAAAACTTTTTTTGTTCAACCAAATTTTCATTCTTTACTTTGCAGCTCAATGAATAAAAAAGTTCACATACATCATCATTCCATTACCAGTGGGTAAGCTATGTTGTTGTATATGTAATAATCATATTTTCAAAAAAGGCTTACTAAATAGTGAGCCTTTTTTATTTTTTAAAGACAGATCAGATCATGTTAAAAATAGCAGTACAGAAATCCGGGAGATTGTATGAACATTCTCTGCAGCTTTTAAAAGAATGCGGTATTGACCTTAATAATGGAACCCGGCAATTAAAAGCTGTAGCAATAGATTTTCCGCTGGAGGCTTACTTCTTACGAGATGATGATATTCCCCAGTATGTTTATGATGGCGTGGCAGATATAGGTATCGTAGGGGAAAACGTTGTTTTTGAAAAAAATAAAGATGTGGAAGTGATGAGCAGGCTCGGCTTTGGAAGATGCAGACTTAGTATTGCTGTACCCAAAACCATGGATTATAAAAGCGCTGATGATCTGCAGGGATTAAAAATTGCAACCTCATATACCGGCTTGTTACAGAAGTTTCTTGAAGACAAAAAAGTTAATGCGGAAATTCATGAGATCAGTGGATCAGTTGAAATAGCGCCGGGTATTGGGCTGGCAGAAGCAATTTGCGACCTTGTAAGCAGCGGTAGCACACTGTTTACAAACGGTCTTAAAGAAGTGGAAGTTATTTTAAAATCAGAAGCGGTATTGATAGCAAGGCATGATCTTGAAGAAGAAAAAAAGGATATTATGTCCAATTTACTTCTGAGAATGGATGCCGTGAAAACAGCAAAGAATAATAAATATATTATGCTCAATGCTCCCAATGCTCAATTAAAAAATATTGCATCAGTTTTGCCTGGAATGAAAAGTCCTACAGTAGTTCCGCTTGCAGAAGAAGGTTGGAGCAGTGTTCAAAGCGTTGTAAATGAAAATGACTTTTGGAGTATAATTGAAAAATTGAAATCATTCCAGGCGGAGGGAATAATAGTTGTTCCGATAGAAAAGATGATTTTATAAAAGAGAAAAAATGAATAACATACTTATAGAGCCTGCAAAGGAATTATGGCCGTCTCTTGTAAAAAGGCCTGAACCTGCTGCCTCTGAAATTGAAAAGATTGTTTCGGAAATTCTTGCTGATGTGAAAGAAAACGGTGATGCCGCTCTCTCAAAATATTCATTGAAATTTGATGGTTATGCATCCAAAGCTTTATTAGTAAGCCAGGAAGAATTTAATATCGCTCTGAGGGATATCAACGGAGAATTGATGGAAGCGATTTTAATTGCAAAAAAAAATATAGAAAAATTTCACTCTGCACAGGTACAAAAAAAAGTAAATAAAATTGAAACAGTTCCCGGTGTCACCTGTTGGAGAAAAAATGTGCCTATAGAAACAGTTGGTCTATATATTCCCGGTGGGACAGCGCCACTTTTCTCAACATTATTGATGCTGGGTATTCCGGCAAAATTAGCAGGATGTAAAAATATTATTGTATGTACCCCGGCCGGCAACGACGGCAAAATAAATTCAACTATACTTTTTGTTGCAAAGACTCTTGGAATTACAAATATTTTCAAAGCAGGTGGTGCGCAGGCTATTGGGGCTATGGCTTACGGCACTCAAACTATTCCAAAAGTTGATAAGATTTACGGACCGGGGAATAGTTATGTTACACATGCAAAAAAACTGGTAAGCATGGAAGGCACTGCTATTGATATGCTTGCTGGCCCAAGCGAGCTCGCTGTGTATGCGGATAAAACTTCCATCCCGGCATTTGTGGCTGCAGATTTACTGAGCCAGGCAGAGCACGGTATCGACTCACAGGTAATTCTTGTTGCAGAAGATATTGATATTATTGAAAATGTTGTAGTTGAATTAAGTGCACAAATGAATGCCTTACCCCGCAAAGAAATTATTAACCAAAGCCTTTCGCATAGCATGCTTATTTTAATTGAGAACCCGAAAACGGCTTTCGAATTTCTAAATTGTTATGCACCTGAGCATTTGATTATTGCGTCTGAAGAAGCAAAAAAACTTTCTTCTTTTGTGTCGAATGCAGGCAGTGTTTTCCTGGGAAATTATTCATCAGAGAGTTCAGGTGATTATGCATCCGGGCCTAACCATTCGCTGCCAACAGGCGGCACAGCAAATACATTTAGCGGAGTATCTGTTGACAGCTTCGTAAAAAAAATTACTTTTCAGAAAATAAATAAGAAAGGGATTAAGAATATAGGCCGTACTGTAGAAACAATGGCAACTGCAGAAGGGCTGGATGCACACAGGAATGCAATCAGCATTCGTCTTAAAGAAACAGAGGATGAAAACATTTGACCTGGATAAATTAGTAAGAAAAAACATACAAGAGTTAAAACGTTACTCTTCTGCACGAAGCGAATATAGTGGCACCGCCTCCGTATTTCTTGATGCCAATGAAAACAGTTTTGGCTCACCACTTCCTGAAAATTTCAATCGTTATCCTGATCCATTGCAATGGCAGCTAAAGCAGGAACTTTCAAAAATCAAAGGGCTTCCACCGCAAAATATTTTCATTGGTAATGGGAGCGACGAAGTAATCGATCTTGCATTCCGGATTTTTTGCAACCCCGGGAAAGATAGTGTGATAGTTTGCCCGCCTACTTATGGCATGTATTGCGTGAGTGCCAATATAAATGATGTATCCATAAAGCAAGCAATGCTTACAGACGATTTTCAACTAAATGTTGATGCAGTTTTGAATGCTGCAGACACTAACACAAAGTTGCTTTTTATTTGTTCCCCCAATAATCCTACCGGCAATGATATGAATCGGGTAGACATTGAAACGTTAATTAATAATTTTGCCGGGATTGTAATTATAGATGAAGCATACATTAATTATTCGAGACAAAAATCGTTTATACAGGAACTTACCGAATATGAAAACCTGGTGGTAATGCAGACACTTTCAAAGGCATGGGGCCTTGCGGCATTGAGGCTTGGTTTAGCTTTTGCTTCTGAAAAAGTTATTGATCTTTTCAATAAAGTGAAGCCCCCCTATAATATCAATAAAGCTTCACAGCAATTAGGTATTGAAGCTTTAAGATCAATTAACCATGTGAATGAAAATATAAAAATTACTGTTGTAGAAAGAGACATATTGCAGAATGATTTGCGACAGTTTGATTTTATCAATAAGATATATCCTTCTGATTCAAATTTTATTTTGATTAAAACTAACAATGCTAATAATCTGTATCAATACTTATCATCTAAAGAAATTATTGTTAGGAACAGGAGTAAAGAACCATTGTGTGAAAATTGTCTGAGAGTTACGGTAGGCACACCTGCTGAAAATAAAATATTAATAGAAGCACTAAAAAATTATAAGAATGAGTAAGAAAGTTTTATTTATTGACAGGGATGGAACACTTATTAAGGAAGCGCCCCCAACCTATCAACTTGATGCATTTGCAAAGCTGGAATTTTATCCTTACGTGTTTGAATACCTTACAAAAATTGTAAAGGAATTTGATTATGAACTGGTGATGGTTACCAACCAGGATGGATTGGGAACTACGGATTTCCCCGAAGATTCTTTTTGGCCAATACAACATTTTATTCTCAGGGCGCTGGAGAATGAAGGAATCGTTTTTTCAGAAATATTCATCGATCGCACGTTTGTTCATGAAAATAAATTGACGAGGAAACCAGGCACTGAAATGCTGATTGAATATTTGGATATTGATAGGTGCGATCTTGCTAATTCATTTGTAATCGGCGACAGGCTGACGGATGTTCAATTGGCTAAAAACTTGGGCTGCAGAGCCTTCTGGCCCAACAATCATGATAATCTTGGCGATCATGAATTGGAGGCAACGGCGGAGACTCTTAGAGAAATTATTGCAGTTGAAACACAGAACTGGAAAGATATTTATGAATTTTTGCGTGAACCTCCGCGAAAAGTAAGTCATAGCAGAAATACTAATGAAACAAAAATTGAAATAGATATCAACCTTGATGGGAATGGCAATTCTGAAATAGAAACCGGCCTGGGTTTTTTTGACCATATGCTCGAGCAGGTAGCAAAACATTCAGGCATGGATATGAAAGTTTACTGTAACGGAGATTTGCATATTGATGAGCACCATACCATTGAAGATGTGGCTATAGCTTTCGGAGAAGCGTTGTTGAAAGGACTCGGAGACAAAAGAGGAATGGAAAGATATGGCTACACACTTCCCATGGATGATTGCCTGGCACAGGTGGCTATTGACTTTGGCGGCAGGAACTGGCTGATTTGGGAAACTGAATTTAAACGGGAAAAAGTTGGAGAAGTGCCTACAGAGATGTTTTATCACTTTTTTAAATCTTTCAGTGATGCGTCAAAATGCAACCTGAATATCAAAGCTGAAGGTGTGAACGAGCATCATAAAATTGAATCCATATTTAAAGCATTTTCAAGGTCAGTAAAAATGGCTATAAAAAGAGATCCATTAAATAAAAGCCTCCCGACAACAAAAGGCGTGTTATGAAAATAGCTATAATAAAATACAATGCGGGTAATGTGCAAAGTGTATTGTATGCATTACAACGTTTAGGTATAGCCGCAGTTGTTACAGATGATCATGACGAAATAAAGGCGGCTGACAAAGTAATATTTCCGGGTGTGGGCAATGCAGGTTCTGCCATGCATTATTTAAAGAAAAACGGACTGGATAAAGTAATTACTTCTCTGCAGCAGCCAGTGTTAGGCATTTGCCTGGGGCTCCAGTTAATGTGTGATCACAGCGAAGAAGATGATACAGAATGCCTTGGTATTTTTAAAGTTCCGGTGAAGAAATTTTCTGAGAATTTACAAGTGGGAAATGCTGCTCCATTCAAAATACCACATATGGGGTGGAATACAATTACCAACCTTTCTTCACCATTGTTTGATGGCGTTGCTGAGTATTCATTTGTGTATAATGTGCATAGTTATTACGCGGCTTTATCGCCGCAAACTATTGCCACTACTGATTATATAATTCCTTATAGCTCGGCGAAGCACACGAATAACTTTTATGGAGTGCAATTTCATACTGAAAAATCTGCTTTGGTTGGCGCTCAAATACTTTCAAATTTTTTAAAGATCATTTAATGGATTTAATACCTGCTATAGATTTGATTGATGGGAAATGTGTTCGCTTGTCAAAGGGTGATTATTCTAAAAAAATAACATACAGCAACTACCCGCTGGATGTCGCTAAAACTTTTGAGGGATCAGGGATTAAACGCCTGCACATAGTGGATCTGGACGGTGCTGCAGGTAATGAGTCTAATAATTTTAAAACACTTGAAAAAATAGCAGGAAAAACAAATCTACTTATTGATTTTGGCGGTGGCATTAAAACTACCGACAATGTTAAATCAGTTTTCAATGCAGGTGCAGCTATGATAAATGTCGGAAGTGTGATCGTGAAAGATCCGGATCTTTTTGGTCAATGGATCACGGGGTTTGGCGCTAAAACATTTTTACCTGGGGCCGATGTGCTCGATAAAAAAATTAAGATTCATGGGTGGAAGGAAGAAACCGGGATTGATGTTTTTGATTTTATAAAGGGGTTGCTTGATCAGGATCTGAAAACTGTTTTTTGTACTGACATTTCAAAAGACGGAATGTTAATGGGGCCTTCAACAGAATTATATAAAGAGATTTTAATGAGATTCCCATCCCTCAGGCTTATTGCCAGTGGAGGTGTTTCTTCTTTTGATGATCTTTTTATTCTAAAAGAAGCAGGTTGTGATGGTGCTATAGTTGGCAAGGCTTTTTATGAAGAGAAAATAACATTAAAGCAAATGGAAAGTTTTATAAATTATAACTAATGCTTGCAAAAAGAATTATACCATGTCTTGATATAAATAACGGGAGAACTGTTAAGGGAATCAATTTTGAAAATATTCGTGACGCAGGTGACCCGGTAGAACTTGCTATGTACTATTCATTACAGGGCGCAGACGAATTGGTTTTCCTGGACATAACTGCAACTGTTGAGAAAAGGAAAACACTTGTTGCACTTGTAAAAGACATAGCCTTACATATCAATATCCCATTCACTGTGGGTGGTGGTATTTCTTCTGTTAATAATGCACACGAGCTGCTCCAAAATGGTGCTGATAAAATCTCCGTAAATTCTGCAGCCTTTAAGGATCCCGCTGTTATTAAACAAATGGCGGATGAATTTGGCAGCCAATGTATAGTACTTGCTATAGACACTAAAAGGGAGGATGATGGTAAATGGTATGTTTATTTAAATGGTGGCAGAGTTAAAACAGAAGCATTAGCTTTTGAATGGGCGAAAAAGGGGGTTGATCTGGGAGCAGGCGAGATACTTCTCACGTCAATGAATAATGATGGAA
>JBKJRY010000443.1:0-26096 GCA_046593045.1 Chitinophagaceae bacterium
TATCTTATGTTTTTGACAATTCGTAAGTTCACCTATTTAGGTGAAAATAAAATAAGCCTCTTTTCCACACTACGTGCAGAACTGAGGCTTATTTAGTCATATAGCTTGCGATATTGAGGTTAGGAATATTTTTGTATTTTCAATATTGGTTATTATTATATTCGAAGAGATTGATTGTTTCACCCATCTCTACAACCTCTGGTTTAACTTTTAGAATCTGGTACCGCAATTGAAAAAGTTTATAAAGCAATATTTTTGAATATTCTTATTCAGAATATTCTTGTTAATTAATTAGCTTTTCATTATTTAAACAATATAAAAATGCAATCCAATTCAGAAACAGGACAGGACAATTCAGTAAAGTTTGAGTTAATGATCTTAGATACTAAAGAGTTGAAGAACTTATTAGAAGATCAGGATTTTGATGGAATCACTTTACAGGTAAGCCAGGCAATTGATAATAATACACCACAGGATAAGCACAAATTCAAACTTATTGGGTATAAGCATTTCGCTTCTAAGAAAAAACAGGAGCAAATTACTGATCCGAAATTTTTTGCAAACAGTAACGGAACTAAAATATATAAAGATCTGGAAATAGGAGGTGACGGAATCATAGGCCATTTTGGAAACATGAAGCTGACACGTAAAGAAATGACAGAAGATATTGACACTAACGAATATCCCTTCCTGGTAGTATCGCCCGAACATGGTACCGGAGACCATAAAGACTATATCGTATGTAATGCCTATTATACAAAGGATTTTAATGCTCCCCCGCCTCAAACGCAAGCACTCTCAAGAGGTCTTTCCAGCACAAAATCAATTTCTGTAAAACCGTCTCCTCCGGCTTAGTCAGAGCTACTTAATAAGTGTTATTTAAACCGGAACGTTGTTTTTCATTTTTCTGCAAGTCAGATTCCATGAGAGTTATTTTAGAAGCGCAGCCAGGCCGCAATTCTTTCTCTTTATTTTACAAATGGTTTTAGTAACTTTCTAAAATCAATTGTAACGGAACGCTTAAAACTTTATTGATGCCGGTCAATCCCAAAGAAACGGGCATTAATTATCATATGTTATGCTCTTAATATGAAAGCCAGCATCATAGCACTATTATTTTCCCTTCTTTTAATTCCGGCATTTTCGCAAAGCAGAAAAATAGATAGCCTTAACCAATTAATAAGTATAGCGAAAAGTGATACGGGAAGAATTAATCTCCTTGTAAAAAAAATCAACTTAGTAAGAAACGAAAACATTGATTCCTCTATACAGCTAAATAAAAAGATACTCCGGGAAGCGCAAAAAATAAAATATTACAAAGGAGAGGTTGACCTGAGAAATAATTTAATAACAAGCTATTGCTTTAAGGGAGACTATAAAAGTGCGGCGGAAAATTTAAAATTTTTAAAAACTTTTATAATCCCTTCGAAAGATTCCAGTGACTATGCAAACCTTTACGGAAACTATGGTATGATGTATGGCATGCAAGGCAAATATGATACCTCTATTCAATTCTATGAAAAAGCGATCGGAATTTATGAACGAAATAATAATAAAACTTCGCTGTCTTCAAATTACTCAAACATTGCCATAGGCTTTCAGCAGCTATCCAATTTTGCCCGGGCACTCTTTTACCAGCAAAAATCTTTAAAGCTTGGGGAAGATAATAATGATGAATCCGCACAGTCATATACCCTGGTAAATATGGGTATTACATACACCCTTATGCGCGATACTTTGCGTGCTGAGCAGGCCTATAGAAAATCAATTATGCTTGCTGAAAAAAATAACCTTAAAAATGTTGAACTGTATGCTTACACAAATCTTTCGACTCTCTACATAAAGAAAAATGAATGGAAAGAGGGTTATGAGTTTGCCATGAAGGCTGCCAACCTCGCAAAAAAAATGGGTGATCAGGGTACGCAGGCTGCAAGCTTGTCAAAGGCAGCGATATGTTTGGCTTATTTAAAAAAATTTACACAGGCACTCGATTTTGCAAAAAAAGCAATCATTTTGGCCGATTCATCTGCACAGCCGCTAAACATTTACCAGGGGTATTCTGCTATGGGAAGTATATTGAAGCTGCAGAAAAAATATCCGGAAGCAATTTCTTTTTATGAAAAAAGCTTTAAGTCGTTGAATGAAAGTAATGCGTATGAAAGTGACATTGGAGCTTCTTATAAAGAATTGTCAGAATGTTATGAACAAAATGGAAACTACACAAAAGCGCTTGCTGCATATAAGAAATATGCCGTGATTGAAGACTCTGTAAGAAGCAAGGATAATATTCAAAAAGCAACAGAACTTAACATGAATTATGAGTTCAGTAAAAAGCAGGCTCTGGAAGATGCAATCCAGGCTAAAAAAAATGCGGAAGCAAGAGCCCGTCAATTGTTATTATTAGGCGGACTACTGTTGGCGTCGATTATTGCAGCGGGAGCGTGGGTTGCATTTCGAAATAAGCAAAAAGCCAACCGCAAACTGGAACTGCAAAAATCTGAAATACAAAGTACCTTATCCCAACTTAAGAATACGCAGGCGCAACTGATTCAATCAGAAAAAATGGCATCGCTTGGTGAGCTCACTGCCGGCATTGCACATGAGATACAAAATCCCTTGAATTTCGTTAAAAACTTTTCTGAAGTCAGTGTCGAATTAGTCGATGATATGGAAGAAGAACTCCGGGCTGGTAAAAAAGAAACTGCCATAATTATTGCAGAAAGCCTTAGAGAAAATCTTGAAAAGATAACACACCACAGCTTGCGTGCAGACAGTATTGTAAAAGGCATGCTGCAACATTCCCGAATGAGCACGGGCGTAAAAGAACCAGTGAATATTAACACACTTGCCGATGAATATTTACGATTAAGCTATCACGGCCTGAGAGCCAAAGACAAGTCTTTTAATGCTTCAGTAAAGACGGATTTTGATGAAAGCCTCTCTTCTCCCACGGGGAAAATAAATGTTATCTCGCAGGATATGGGAAGGGTTTTATTGAATTTATTTACAAATGCTTTTTATTCCGTCGCGGAAAAAAAACGGAACCCCCCGCCCCCTGAAGGGGGAGTACGGTACGAGCCAAATGTCTCAATTAGTACAAAGGCTTTGAAGTCCCCTTCAGGGGATTTAGGGGTAGAAATAACGGTTAAGGATAACGGCAACGGCATTCCACAAAAAGTATTAGACAAAATCTTTCATCCCTTTTTTACTACAAAGCCAACAGGACAGGGTACAGGTTTGGGTTTATCATTAAGCTATGATATTATAAAAGCTCATGGAGGTGAAATAAAAGTAGAGACGAAAGAAGGCGAAGGAAGTGAGTTTGTGATTCGATTACCTGCCGTCTGAATAACGGATGAAAAGAGTAGGAAGCAATAATTTAAAGAAATCTGTGAAATCCATAAATCATTTAAATCCGTGATTCAGACATTTTGTGATATCATCAAGTAGGAGAAGAAACGGAATTGACTGTTACACCGCAAGGCAAAGAAAGAGTATAAATATTAATCGGTCTTTTCACCGCAATTGCTTATTATCTGAACACATAGATAATTATTCCTTTTTTTTATGAATCTTTTTATTTAATTTTTATAAAAATTCCCACCCTAATTTATAATCCTAATATCCGTTACGTGTTGTATTAAATTGTTTCTAATAACTTTTTAATCAAAAACAATGGCTAAATGGTGGCTGTTTATATTATTCACAATTATTTGCGCCAGTGGTATATTAGCCCAGGTAAATTCCAGTGATACTTTTTTCCTTTCAGCCATTCCATCCCAGGGAATCCTGCTCAATAAGGAATGGAAGTTTCATGGGGGAGATAATGTGCAATGGGCACAACCGGGATACCAGGACAGCAACTGGATACCTTCCGACCCGACCGAAGAGTTACATCATTTGCCGGCAGTGAGGCAAGCAGGCATTGGATGGTTCAGGTTAAAATTACATGTAGATTCTTCCTTGTTGGGTAAGACGTTCGCATTTATTGTATCAACTTTTGGAGCTTCTGAAATATATTTGAATGGGAAGCTTGTTTATAGTTTTGGAATAGTGAGTGTCGATTATAATAAAGAACTTACACGTTATTATTCAAATCGCCTTTTGAGCCTAAAATTGGGAAACCAGCGCGACCAAACAATTGCGATACGTTACTCATTTAACAGGAAGAATTTCTACCTGAGGTTTACCAATGCACGGCCTGTTGCCAGGCTGGTTTTGAAAAAAATTGACAAGGCCTTTGCGGATCACATCAAGAACGACAGCTTCGACTCAACACTAAGATCCATCCAGGTTTCCTTTTATCTCCCACTTGGGTTTTTATTATTATTTCTCTTTTTTTCTTTCCGTTTGCAAAAGGAATATTTGTATTCAGGCATTTTCTGCCTTTGTATGTTTGCAGCCATTTTAATGCACATATTTGCTCTTGACGAACCCATTACCGCTTCCCATTCCATTTTTCTTTTACTGATAACGCAGGTGTTATATCTCGTTGGCGCTTTGTCCTTTATTAACGGGGCATACATCTTGTACAATCAGAAGAAAGGTATTAATTACTATATCATTCTTGCCTATGGCATTTTTTCACTCGTCTTTTTCTTTTTTTCTTATGACTACAGCGGCATTTTAAACGCCTGTTTTTTCCCCATTATTACCCTTGAGTTTTTCAGAATAAATCTTAAAATGATGCGTAAGGGCAGGAAAGGGTCTTTCATATTATTCCTTACGAGCCTTACACTTACTGGTTCTTTGCTCTTATACATTTGGTTTACTCTTAATGGCAAAGTAGAATCGAGCGCTCTTTTGCAAAGTGTCAGTTTCTTAATTCCGGGTATCGGTTTATCTCTTTTTTTCGCGGGTGAATTTGCAAGGACGGCATCTTTACTTCGATTGCGGGCAATTGAAGTGGAGGAACTTTCAAAAGAAATGATTTCAAAAGAAAGAGAGAAACAGCAAATATTGAGTACGCATAATGAGATGCTTGAAAAACAGGTAACAGAAAGAACAGCTGCGCTTACCCAATCTTTGAACAATCTGAAGGACGCCCAAAACCAGCTTATTCAGCAGGAAAAAATGGCTTCATTAGGAGAACTAACCGCCGGCATAGCACATGAAATTCAAAACCCATTGAACTTTGTAAATAACTTTTCGGAAGTGAACGCTGACCTTATTGGAGAAATGAAAAATGAATTAAATGAAGGCAATACAAAAGAGGCAATTATTATCGCAAATACAATAGAAGAAAACGAACAAAAGATAAGTCAGCATGGTAAAAGAGCGGATGCCATAGTAAAAGGCATGATCCAGCATTCACGTAAACATAGCGGGCAGGAAGAATTAACAAACCTTAATGAATTAGCCGACGAATATTTGCGGCTAAGCTATCATGGCTTTCGTGCAAAAGACAAATCATTTGAAGTAACAACTAAGACAGATTTTGATGAGACTCTTGGAAAAATAAATATCGTCCCGCAGGACATTGGAAGAGTATTGCTGAATCTATACAACAATGCATTTTATGCGGTTGCTGAAAAAACGAAAGCTTCGATAAACTCATCGGCACAATCATATCAGCCAACAGTTTCAGTAAGCACAAAAAAAATAAATGAGAAAGTTGAGATAAGGGTGAAAGACAATGGCAATGGCATTCCACAAAACATAGTCGATAAAATTTTCCAGCCCTTCTTTACCACTAAACCAACTGGGCAAGGGACCGGATTAGGCTTATCGTTAAGCTATGATATTATCAAAGCACATGCGGGTGAAATAAAATTGGAAACGGGAGAAGGCGAAGGAAGCAGGTTTATTATTCAGCTACCAGTTAATTAAACTATCTCTTTATGAAGAGAGGAATTAGTATACTTGTTTTATCGTTTTGGACGGCTTGCGCCTTTGCCCAATTTTCAAATATAGACAGTTTAATAAATCTAATCAGTAAAGAGAAGAAAGAAGATACAACACGGGTTAACCGCCTGTTACAAATATGCGGCTATGATACTTATAACAAGCCGGACTCTGGTATTTATTATGCCAATAACGCGTTACGGATTTCCCAAAAGTTGGGTTACACTTATGGCATCGCAACAGCTTATGCCTGGCTACAGCAAGGTTATTGGGTGCTCGGAGATTACTCTCAATCCATGCAATATGCCTTGAAAGCGATGAGTTTATACCGGAACATGAAGAGACCCGCTGATGTGAGTGAAATGGGGAGTGCCATTGGAGATATTTACAGGGGAATGGGTGATTATAAACAGGCTTTACGCTATTATCTTGATGCAAGAAAAATGTATGAAGAACAACAGGATGCGGTGCAATTATCGTATTCTGATGTTTCTATAGCAGATGCCTATTTGGACGGAAACAGGTTAGATTCCGCTTTGTTCTTTGCCAAACGGGGTTTTGTAAAAGACCGTGAATTAAAGCAGGATTGGACTTACCCGGCGTTGGTGTTGGGCAATGTTTATGCTAAAAAAAATCAATTTGATTCGGCCATTTATTATTACCGGTCAACTTTTAAAATGACAGCAAGAAACGACCAGGTGGGTATAAATAATGGCATTGCTGCCATATACCGCATACAAAACCAAACGGACTCGTGTCGCCGCTATGCTAAAATGGCTTTGGACACAGCACAAACTATTCATTACCGCAAGGGAGCAATGTACGCCAGCGAGCTATTGTCGTGGACATACGAAAAAACAAATCCAAATGAAGCCATACGTTATTACAAAATCAGTATGGCGATAAAAGATAGTCTTTATAACCAGGAAGCGGTAGGCCGTGTAAACAGCCTCGTATTCGACGCACAGCTAAGTGAACAGGGACTACAGGCCGCACGGGTAAAATACCGTAGCCGCTTGAAGATGTATGGGCTTTTAGTCGTTATAGGTTCTTTCCTGTCAATAGCCCTCGTTTTGTGGCGTGGCAACCGGCGCCGGAAAAAAGCGTATGCTTTATTACAACAACAAAAACAGGAGATAGATAATCAAAAAGAGCGCCTGCAGGAAACATTAAAAGAATTGCAATCCACCCAGGCGTTGCTAATTCAGAAGGAAAAAATGGCATCTCTTGGCGAACTGACTGCAGGCATATCCCATGAAATTCAAAACCCTTTAAACTTCGTAAATAATTTTTCTGAAGTAAATAAAGATTTGCTTGAAGAAATGAAAGGCGAGATCAGTAAAGGCAATTATGAAGAAGTAAAATCTATTGCAACCAGTATAGAAGAAAACGAACAAAAAATAAATCATCATGGAAAGCGGGCAGATGCCATTGTAAAAGGCATGTTGCAACATTCAAGAAAAAGCACAGGGCAAAAAGAACCTACAGATATTAACGCCTTAGCTGACGAATATTTAAGACTAAGCTACCATGGCATGCGGGCCATGGACAAATCTTTCGATTTAAAAATTAAAACTGATTTTGATAACACCCTTGTTGAAATGGGTATCATTCCGCAGGATATAGGGAGGGTGTTATTAAATTTATACAACAACGCTTTTTATGCTGTTATAGAAAAAAGGAAATTACAACCCGAAGGCTATGAAGCAACCGTTTCTGTAAGTACAAAAAAGAAGGACGATAAAATAGAAATAAAAGTTAGTGATAACGGCAACGGTATTCCTCAAATAGTATTGGATAAAATCTTCCAACCCTTTTTTACTACAAAACCCACAGGACAAGGAACAGGCTTGGGTTTGAGCCTAAGCTATGATATTATAAAAGCACATGGCGGTGAAATAAAAGTGGAAACGAAGGAAGGAGAAGGAACGGAGTTTATTATTCAGTTACCAAAAACTTAAATTGTTTTATGAAACTATTTATAAAAATATCGCTGCTTTTGTTGTTGCCTGCTTTTTCTTTTGCACAGAAAAACGCGTATTGGGAAGAATGGAATAAGGAACAGTTGGATAGTTTGCGACTGATTTGGCAAAATACCACGAATGATACTTTACGAATGGCAGCAGCAAGAAGTTTGGGCTGGCAATACACGGAAAGCAAGTTTGACAGTGCGCTTTATTTTCTTAAACAGCAGAAAGCAATTGCCAGGAAATTGAATTTAAAATTATGGGAAGGAGATGCGCTTGACAATATAGGTTACGAATTGTCTCAATTAAAAAATTACCCGGCGTCTTTACAAGCTTTTCTTGAAGACATAAAGATTCTTGAAGATAAAGAAACGGAGAAAAATATCTGGCGGATGTCCAGGTTCTCAAAGGAAGGTGATCCGCGTGTCGCAAGGCTACATTCATTAGGTTATATTCATAATGACATAGGCATACTGTATCAGGGCACAGGAAATATGCAGGATGCATTGTCCCATTATAACCAGGCTATCAAAATTGGGGAAGTCATAAATAGTTATGATCTCTTGTCCAATGCAAATTTGAATTTATCCGGCACCTATATTAGCCTGAATAAACTGGATTCTGCATTAAGTTCGGTGGAGAAGGCAATTCATTATGCCGATACTTCAGGCTTTCAGCGGTACAAAGTAAATATGTTGATTGATTTAGGAACCATCTATTTCAAAAAAGGGAACTATGTTTTGGCTAAACAATATTTTGCAGAAGCAGTGCGGATAGGTTATGATCCAACCAACCTCTTAAATTTTGCTTATTCTTTTTTGGGTATGGGTAAAGTATTCAGCGTTATGGGAGAAAAGGATTCAAGCATATTGTATACAAAAAAGGCAATGGAAATTTTTCAATCAGGCAGCGCTCCTGAGGGATTGGATAGTGCATATATTCTCCTCTCCTCCATATTCAAGTTGCAAAATAATCTGGACAGTGCGTTTTATTACCAAAGCCTTGCTATGGCTGTAACAGACAGCATCAATAGTGTTGAAAAAATAAAGCAGTTTCAGAATATTGGTTTCGACCAACAGCTTAAGGTGCAGGAATTAGAAAAAGAGAAAATAGAGAATCAAAATAAAATAAGAACCTATAGCCTGCTGGCAGGCATTAAAGTTTTTATACTGATAGCTTTTATGTTGTATCGAAATAACCGTAACCGCAAAAAAGCAAATGACTTGTTGCAACATAAAAATGTTGAGATTGAACAGCAGAAAAAAAATGTTGAGCAAACGCTTACAGAACTCAAGTCTACACAAGCTCAATTAATCCAATCAGAAAAAATGGCAAGCCTTGGCGAGCTTACTGCCGGTATTGCACACGAGATACAAAACCCATTAAACTTCGTCAATAATTTTTCAGAAGTTAATAAAGAATTGATTGATGAATTGCAAAGTGAATTAAAATCCGGAAATACAGAGGAAGTCATTGCTATTTCAAATAACATAAAAGAAAACCAAGAAAAAATAAATCACCACGGCAAGCGTGCGGACTCCATCGTGAAGGGCATGTTGCAACATTCAAAAATATCTTCAGGACAAAAAGAGCCAACAAATATTAATGCATTGGCAGATGAATATTTACGATTGAGTTATCATGGCTTTCGGGCAAAAGACAAAGACTTCAATGCAACTTTGAATACAAATTTTGATGATAATATTGTTACAATAAATATCATTCCACAAGATATCGGGAGGGTGTTATTGAATTTATACAATAATGCTTTTTATGCGGTTTCAGAGAAAAAGAAACTGCAATCTGAAAATTACGAACCAACCGTTTTAATAAAGACAAAGATGCTTGGTGATAAGGTAGAGATAAGAGTTGCTGACAATGGCAATGGCATTCCCCAAAACATTGTTGATAAAATTTTCCAACCATTCTTTACTACAAAACCCACCGGGCAGGGAACAGGGCTGGGACTGAGTTTAAGCTATGATATTGTTAAAGCACATGGCGGTGAGATAAAAGTGGAAACAAAGGAAGGAAAACGGAGCAAGTCTATTATTTTTTTGCCAGTTTCATAAATTTTTAATTAAATTTTCCTAGGTGAATCTTAACTTTCCAGTAAGTAAAAATACAAATCATGGCAAATCGAAAGGATCAACTCAAACAGGTTTCTGAATCTTATTTCCAGGCATTGAGAGATAAAAGCTTTTCCGGAATACCTTTCAGCGATGATATTGTTTTTAGGGCGCCGATTGCTCCCGGCGGTATACATCATCCCATAGAAGGCAGGGAAGCTGTTTTTGAAAAATGGTGGAAGCCGCTTGAACCGGCATTAACTGACATAGAAATAAATATCATCGAACATTACTATAATGAAAGTTTAAGTGCAATAGTTACAAAAGCAGATATAACGATAGCAGCATTAAATATCACACTGCACACAGCAGATCGCTTTATTGTAAATAGTGAAGGGAATATTACCGAGCAGGAAAATCATTTTGATGCAAGTCCGATGAAAAGTTACATTCATCACATTTGCCTGCGCTCAATGGATTTCGATGAAACCAAAGACTTTTATCAAAATGTCCTCGGCTTTCCGCTGGCGATTGATACACCCGAATTGATCATTTTTCTAGCTAACAATGTTTTCATCGCCTTCAAAAAAGCAGATCCCAGGAATAAGGAATATTCGACCTTTAGCCCTTTTGAAGTAGGGCTTGATCATATTGCGATTGCCTGCGAAACCGAAGACGAACTACATAGTTTTACAAAAAAACTTACAGATGCAGGCGTAGAAAATACAGGTGTAAAATTAGACGGCGCATTGAATAAACTTTACGTTGCTTTTAAGGACCCCGATAGAATTGCATGGGAGTTTTATATGAAATAAACAAAGACCCCAATGCTCAAACTATTAGAAAATATTTATCTAACCTTCTGACAGCTAATAAGTATCTTCCTGAATTATTTCGTTTTTTGATAAATCCTTTAGTAATTTCCTTAATCATTTCATTAACTCCTCAATTACAAACTATAACTATGGCCATCAATCCCAAAACAACGGGTGCTCACCATATCGCATTGCGCTGCGCTGATATGGCTGTCACTAAAAACTTTTATCAAAATGTTATAGGGCTAACTCTCGCACTTGACAGCCCCGACATCATTGGTTTTCTTGCAGGCCCCTTAATCATTGCTTTTAAAAAGGCAAATGCGGAGGCAGGCAAAGAGGTATTTACTCCATTCAATATAGGCCTCGATCATGTGGCTTTGGCCTGTGAAACCGAAGAAGAATTGCAACGGGTAGCCAAGGAATTGAGTGATGCCGGAGTTGAGAATACGGGGGTAAAGCTGGATGAAACATTGCAGAAAAATTACGTGGCATTCAAAGATCCTGACCGCATACAATGGGAATTTTATATGATGTAACATGTGTTTTTATATAATATAAAGATGCGTTCTCTATTACTTACAGAAGAGGCCTTTCATGAAAAACAATGATCAGGACACTAGAGATAAAATTGATGAATTAAATCAATTGGCCTGGGATAATAGAGTCAATGATTCGACCGGGTCGTTCAGGACGAGCCAGGAATCATTGGCACTCCTGAAGAAAATGAATTATCCAAAGGGGAAGGCTGAAGCGCTTAAATGTTATGGCTTTGCCCTTGTGCGCCTTTCAAAAAACGAAGAAGCATTAAAATGCTTAACCGAGGCTCTTTCCATTTTTGAATCAATAAACGATCTTAAGGGATTGGCTGCAACCAATGAATATCTTGGCATCATCCAACGCAACTGGGGGAATTTTGCCGCTTCCCTGGAATTTTTAAAGAAGGGACTGGCACTAAGCCAGCAGGCAAAATTCCTGGAAAGCGAAGCAACCACATTTTACCAGGTTGGTGTTACTTATAAATACCTGGGGAATTACGATCAGGCCCTCGATTGCTTCAACAAATGCCTCTCTATTTGCCGTTCTATTGATTATCCATTGATGGAAGCATATGCAATCAACATCATAGGCTCCATATATTTTGAGATTGAAGATTACCCGTCAGCTCTTAACTATTACCAGCAAGGCCTTTCCATTCGTCACCAGTCCGGCGATAAATGGGGCGAAGCCGGAAGCCTCGATAATATAGGTTATACTTATTTAAAACTTAAAGATTGGAAACAGGCAGTAAATTTTTGTGAGAAAAGCCTTGCCATCAGTGAAAGCACCGATGACAAAAGAGGCCAGGGCAATGTCTTGTTTCACCTCGCCGAGATTTATAAACAAAGAAGTGAATGGGAGAAGGTTGATTTTTTTTCAGGTAAGAGTTTACAGATCCGGAGAGAGATGAATGATAGGAAGGGAGAAGCAGAATTGCTGCTGTTTCTTGCTAACTTAATGAAATCTAAAAAAATACCTGGAGATCAGATACAGAAAGAACTGCATGAAGCCTTAAAGATTTCTGATGAGATTAAAGCAGCAGATCTTTCCGGAAAGGCACATTGGGCTTTATATGAAACTTATAAAACCAATAAAGATTACGGGCAGGCACTTATCCATCTTGAAACGTATAATACCATAGAAAGACAGTTGCATAAAGATGCCGTAAACCAAAAGGTATTGAATTTTGAAATCTCTCACCATGCAGAAGAATCAGAAAAGGAAGCTCAAAGATTTAGGATAAAGAATGAAGAACTCGCCGCATTGAACGCGGAGATCAAAAGTCAAAAAAGAGAAATAGAGAAAACACTTACTAAATTAAAAGAAACCCAATCACAACTAATACAAGCGGAAAAAATGGCTTCTCTCGGCGAACTTACCGCAGGCATAGCCCATGAAATTCAAAACCCGTTAAACTTCGTGAATAACTTTTCTGAAATAAATAAAGAGCTGCTGGTTGAAATGAAAGATGAAATAAAAAAGGGAAACATAAATGAAATAAATGCAATTGCAGACAATGTTATCGGCAATGAAGAAAAAATAAATCATCATGGCAAGCGCGCCGATGCTATTGTGAAAGCTATGCTACAACACAGCAGAAGTAGTACAGGTGTAAAAGAACCAACAGATATTAATGCATTGTGTGATGAATATTTAAGATTGAGTTATCATGGCATACGGGCGAAAGACAAAAATTTCAATGCGGATTTCAAAACAGATTTTGATGAAAATATTGGTAAGTTAAATGTCGTACCTCAGGATATTGGAAGAGTGTTGTTGAATTTATACAATAATGCGTTTTATGCTGTAGCCGAAAAGAAGAAACAAAAACCTGAGGGTTATGAACCAACGGTTTCAGTAACTACAAAAAAAATAGGTGACAGAATTGAACTAATTGTAAAGGACAATGGCTCCGGTATTCCTCAAAACATCATTGATAAAATCTTTCAGCCATTCTTTACAACAAAACCAACAGGACAGGGAACTGGATTAGGATTGAGTTTAAGTTATGATATTATTAAAGCGCATGGCGGTGAAATAAAAGTGGAAACAACGGAAGGAGAAGAAACAGTGTTTATTGTCCAATTGAAAGTATAAATTTAAAAAAGCAACAGCAACTATAGGGATCACTATATCATTCATTACTAAAATTAAAAACTATGTACAAACAACATTTGCTTAATGCGATCGTAAACGAAATGAAGATCTGCAAAAGATTATATACAAAAATTCCGCAGGACAAAATGGACTTCAGACCCAAAAGTGATGTCAGAAGCATACGGGAATTGCTGCAATATATCTCTATTGTCGGAACCGTCATGCCCAACTATTGGCTGAATGAAAGTGAAACTGATTTCTTCAATGTTTTTTTTAGCAAGATCGATGCTTCTTCTAAACAAATGCCGCATGAACAATTCTTATCTGTTATGGATGACCAGATAAAATACATAAATAATTTATTTGATCAAATAAGCGAAGATGATTTAATTAATAAAGAAGTGATTTATCCCTGGGGAGGGAAAGCTGCGTTCGGAGAAGCCATTATTTCGACAAGTATTAAATTTCTTACAGGTTACAAACTCCAGCTTTTTTTAAATATAAGATTGTGTACCGACGAAAAGCTGGGAACAGCAGATGCATGGTTTTTAACGGAGCTTGGTTGAAACTATCTTCAACGTTTCATGCTGTCGCCCTATACGGATTTATGCAAGCGTTTCCAAAAGCTGCCTTCCCGGCTATTTCAACTGTTGCAGCATTTCCTTTGTTCACACGCAATGATTTCATAGGCGTTTAATAAATAAGTAATTTCAGCTATTGAAGATTGCATATAGAGAGAGGTAACCTCAGGCAAATTATTTACCGCCAAAGCTATTACATGAGTCTTGATTCTAATACAAAATTGCTGAGAAAAAAAATAGATAAACTTAATCAGCAGGCATGGGATACAAGGGTAAATGATTCACCTCGGTCTTTTATATTAAGTAAAGAATCTATTGAACTTGCAAGGCAAATAAGTTATAAAATGGGGCTTGCAAAAGGGCTTCGTTCGTTGGCATTTTGTTTTGTGCGGACCGCAAAAAACGACGAGGCAATACCCTTGTTAAATGAATCTTTATTACTATTTGAATTCCTGAACGATCTGGAAGGGCAGGCGGTGATTTATGGGTATTTAGCAATTGTCCAGCGCAATCGGGGGGACCTGGGTTCTTCACTGCAGTTATCATTTAAAGCTCTTGAACTGAGCCGGAAAGCCGGATATCAGGAAAATGAGGGGACAGACCTCTACCAGATAGGAGTTACTTATAAACATCTTGGAGATTTTGAAAAGGCGCTTGACTATTTATTCAGCAGTCTTTCAATATTCAGAGAGACTAACAACCGGCTTTTTCAATCCTATCCAATTAATGTAATTGGCTCTATTTATTTTGAAAACGGAGATTATACAAAGGCTTTGGAGTATCATGAGGAAGGGCTGACAATCCGCCAGGAATCTCATGATAAATTGGGTGAAGCGGGGAGTCTTGATAACATTGGCTTCACACATTTTAAGCTTCAGAATTATTCTGAGGCAATTCATTATTGCCAGCAAAGTCTTGGTATAGCAGAAAGCACTGGTGACAAACGGTCTGAAAGCAATGCCTTATTGCACCTGGCTGAGGTTTATAAACAAACAGGCGATATTGCTAATGCAACAAAGTGTTCGAGTAAAAGCCTGGAGATAAAAAAGGTAATTGGCGACCGGCGGGGCGAAGTTGAAATGCTTTTATTTCTTGCTGCTCTGCACGAAACTGTAACAGGTAATTATGAAGTTATCGAATTACTCGGAAACGCATTGAAGATTGCGGAAGAATTGCAAATGCTCGATCTCTTAAGCCGCGTTCATTTTCATTTATCAAAATATTATGAACAGCAACGAAATCACGAAAAAGCCTTAAAGCATTTGGACATTCATGTAACTCTTGAGAAAGAATTTCATAAAAACACTATTACTCAAAAAGTGTTGAACCTTGAAATAACACATAAGGCGGAAGAAACTAAAAAAGAAGCGGATGTGATACGATTGAAAAATGAAGAACTGACAAAACTTAATAAGGAAATCGAGGAACAAAAGGAGAGATTAGAAAATACGCTTGCCGATCTTAAATCAACGCAAGCTCAACTCATTCAATCAGAAAAAATGGCTTCACTTGGAGAACTCACTGCTGGCATTGCACATGAAATACAAAATCCGTTGAACTTTGTAAACAATTTTTCTGAAGTAAATAAGGAATTGGTTGATGAACTTGAGCAGGAAGCTGACAAGGGAAATATTGAGGAAGTAAAATCTATCGCAAGAGACATAAAGAAAAATGAAGAGAAAATAAATCATCATGGCAAGCGTGCCGATGCTATAGTAAAAGGAATGATGCTGCATTCGAGACAAACACAAGGCGCAAAAGAACCTACAGACATTAATGCTTTATGTGATGAATATCTCCGTCTATCCTTTCACGGTATTAGAGCCAGAGACAAAAATTTCAATGCTGAAATAAAAACAGACTTTGATAAAGACCTTTCCACCGTCGAGGGAAAAATAAATATTATTCCGCAAGATATCGGAAGAGTATTATTGAATTTATACAACAATGCTTTTTACGCAGTTAATGAAAGACTTCGACAAGCTCAGTCTGACAAAAACTATCAACCCTCTGTTTCCATCATCACCAAAAAAATAAATGATAAAATTGAAATAAGCGTAAGCGACAACGGCAACGGCATTCCGCAAAATATTGTTGATAAAATCTTTCAACCCTTCTTTACTACCAAGCCTACAGGTCAAGGAACAGGTCTAGGATTGAGTCTAAGCTATGATATCGTTAAGGCGCATGGGGGAGAAATAAAAGTGGAAACAAAAGAAGGGGAAGGAAGTGACTTTATAATTCAGCTTCCAGTTGTCTGAACCGGGATTCACAGAAGACAACTGAATAGTTAAAATATAATGCGAAATAGAGCCAGGATTTGCCTGGTTTAAAGAACCCTCAAGATGTTTTATTACCCCAAACTGCAGATCAGGTAATCCTAAAAATTATGGTTCAGACAAGAAACGGAAAGATCACAGTTGTTTAATGAAATTCCAGCAGGCACGCAATGTATAAAAGATAATCATGTATCCTTACTTATAATACAATTTTTCAATTCTTTTAATAACCAGTTAAATTGTAGATTCAATAATGAAGCACATACTTAAAGTCCCTCAAAAATATGAAACAGAATTTACCTAAACGCCGCTCAATAAAAGTAAAATCCGGGAGACTTCCCTACGTACATGACTCCAGAACCTTCGATCTTTCAGATTATTTACAACAGGAGAATTTAGCTGAAATTCCGGGTGAATATAACTGGGGAAGCAGGATTCAACCAGGGAAATGGGGAACATTGGGCAATTTGAAAATAAATGACTGTACCTGTGCATCGGCAGGGCATTTAATTATGACATGGACCTCCAACGTTGGGGAACTTCACAGGCCTACGACCGGGGCAATTGTGAAATCTTATAGTGCTCTTACCGGCTTTAACCCCAAAACTGACGGACAAGGGAAATCAATAGAAGCCATCAAGGCATTAAAATTTTGGCGCAAAAAGGGAATTGATGGGCGTAAAATAATTGCTTTTGCGAAATTGGATTTTAAAAATCGTCATCAATTAATACAGGCAATCTATTTATATGGTGGTTGCTATGTAGGTATTAATCTCCCCAGGTCGGCTGAAAAACAATATAACGAATCAAAAAAATGGACAGTACCCCGCAGCGGTATTAGAGGAACGGGGGAGCCTGGTTCCTGGCTTGGGCATGCACTTATCATTACCGGTTATAAAAATGGTGAATTGCGGGCAATTACCTGGGGCAAAGAAATGATTATGACCATGGAGTTTTGGGAAACCTATGTCGACGAAGCCTATGCTATATTCAGCGAAGATTTTATTAAAAACGATAAAACCCCAACCAACATCGACGTTGAAATTTTACGAAGGCAGATCAAAAATTTAAAGGAAAAGAAGCGGGTAAAAAACGGAGACTTCAAAGCCAGTCAGAAATAAACTCTAAGAACTAATTTTGCTTTGGAAGCCGGGTTAAATAACCCGCTTTGAGTGAGAAAGGAACTTACTTTTTATCGCCTTTAACTTGGAACCCTTCCCTGATTTGGAACGCCACCCAATTTAGCACCCCTGGCTGTTGAAGCTGCCTTTTTTGGAGCTGCTTTCTTTGCCGGAACTGCTTTCTTTTTAGCCGGAACTGGTTTTGACTTTGCCATAAAATTTATTTTGTTGAGTTAATAATTACATGATGACCGGCTTTCAATTTATATCTAAAAAGATAACCGGTCTTACATCAAAACAATGTAAGTAAATTTTCTGATGTTTGAATTCTTTTTAATTTCTTTCGCCAAAATGATAGTAGGTTTCTTAGCATGATCATTACGATTATGGTTATACGTTCGGAAAACTGACAATTCATATGAGCAATGGAAATATAAAACAATGAAAGTTAATTATCTTTCATAATAATGAATGACTTGAAATCAAACCCGATAATGGGTGATGTTCATTTCTGCCTGAATGCGTATGTTATGAGGTTAAACAGATATAAAAAAGAAATAGATGCGGTAACTAATACCATTCAATTATTACTATTTGTAAGCATATTAATAGTTATTTCATCTTGCTCACAAAACCACAAACCTAAGACAAACGCTAACGTAGAGAATACTATCTTACCTCCGAAAATAACTGTTCTTTCTCAACTCCCTGAAGTCAATAACCCCCGGGTTGTATTACTTGAAAATGCTGCTAAACCTTTAACCACATACGTTTCATCGAGATACAACAGTACAATGGAAGGTGCATCGACAGAAAAAATTCCGCGGCTATTGCCTCAACAAACTCACTTCTTCATTAATGACATTACTCACACGCCCATTGCTGCGGAAGCACAAGGCAAGGGATTTTTTAGAACATATACTACTGATGATGGCTTGGCGCTTGACCAGGTTTATTCCAGTTTTAAGGATAAAAAAGGGAATCTTTGGTTTGGCACAAACGGCGGTGGAGTAAGTAAATACGATGGTAAAACTTTTATGAACTACACTACGGCCCAGGGATTGGCCAACAATGTAGTTTGGTGTATCGCTGAAGATAAGGCAGGTAATTTATGGTTCGGAACTGATGGAAGTGGAGTAAGTAAATACGATGGCAAACGCTTTAGGAATTATACCACAGCCCAGGGATTGGCCGATAACGTAGTCTTTAGCATTATGGAAGATAAAACAGGCAATCTTTGGTTTGGTACTTTAAAAGGGGGGATAAGTAAATATGATGGAGAACGTTTTACGAACCTTACTACAACCCAGGGGCTTGCCAATAATGCCGTAAAAAGTATCCTCGAGGACCGTAATGGTAATTTCTGGTTTGGTACATTAGGAGGTGGTGTAAGTAAATATGATGGAAAAAATTTTACTAATTACACCACCGAACAGGGGCTAGCCAAAAATACGATCTGGAGTATTACGGAAGATAGTACCGGCGATCTTTGGTTCGGCACTGAGGGGAATGGGGTAAGTAAATATGATGGAAAAAACTTCACAAATTATACTACGGCCGGGGGGCTTGCCGATAATATTGTCCTAAGCGTTATAAAAGATAGACAAGGGAATCTTTGGTTCGGTACGCTAAAAGGTGGGGCAAGTAAATATGATGGAAAAAATTTCACCAATTATACCACCGCCCAGGGACTGACCAATAACACAGTAAGGACTATTATCGAGGATGAAAAAGGCAATCTGTGGTTTGGCACTTATGGGGGCGGCATAAGTAAATATGCCGGTAATAGCTTTACCAATTTTACCACAGCACAGGGTCTCCCGAATAACGCAATTTTTAGCATTGCCGAAGATACCGCCCGAAATCTATGGTTAGGCTCATCGGGCGGGGGCGTAAGCAAGTATGATGGTAAGAGCTTTACCACCTATACGAAATCTCAGTGGCTCGCTCATAACGTAATTTATTGCATCGCAGAAGATAAAAAGGGCAATCTTTGGTTCGGTACCTCGGGTGGGGGTGTAAGTAAATACGATGGAAAGAGCTTTACCAATTATACGACATTACAAGGGCTTGCCAACAATGTTATTTTTAGTACCGTAGAAGATAAAAAGGTCAATCTCTGGTTCGGCACTTCCGGGGGCGGTGTAAGTAAATACGATGGCAAAAGCTTTACAACTTATACAACTGAGCAAGGTCTGGCCAATAATGTTGTATTTAGCATAACTGAAGATGATAAGGGCAATCTTTGGTTTGGTACATTAGGAGGAGGTGTAAGTAAGTATGATGGCAATAGCTTTACAAATTATACTACTGCCCAGGGTCTCCCCAGTAATGTAGTATGGACTATTACCCAGGATCAACAGGGCAATCTATGGTTCGGTACCCAGCAGGGATTGAGCCTGATGGCTAAAAAAGTTGCGGACCTGCTTAATGAAAATGGCAAGGAAGTCCGGCCAAAGCATTTATTTGAAACTTTTACAACTAAAAATGGCCTTCCGGATAATTTTGTAACACAGGTTGTTCAAAGCAATGATGAAAAGTTATACATAGGAACCAATCTTGGCATCTGCGAGCTGCTGCCGGTAAATACCGCCGGGGGAATTGAAGAAAAGTGGGTAGTAGGTAAGACATTTAATTCAAAAACCGGTTATCCTGTAAAGGATGTCAACGCCGGCCTTGGCGCCATGTTTAAGGATAGCAAAGGAATAATATGGATTGGCACCGGTTCAGATAAAACAGGGCTTGTACGCTTTGACCCCAAAGCGGTCTTAGATTATACATACCTGCCACCCACAGTAGTTATTGAAAATGTAAAAATAAATAATGAAACTATTTGCTGGAGCGATCTCGATTCCAGCCTGGTAAACGAAAAGGCGGTTAGTAATGCCACTGCGACTATTATTACGGATGAGGTTAACACCTATGGCCGGCTGTTAAACGATGAAGAAAGAGATTCTGTACGTGTAAAATTCAGAAAGATTTCTTTTAAGGGCATTACCAGCTGGTACCCGGTCCCAAAACAACTTGTGCTTCCCTATTATTTTAACAACATTGGCTTTGATTTTAATGCTATTGAGACCGGTAAAAATTTCCTGGTAAAATACCAGTATATGCTGGAGGGCTATGATAAAGACTGGTCTCCTCCAGGTTATAAATCTTCTGTAACATTTGGTAATATTTATGAGGGTACCTACACTTTTCTGCTAAGAGCACAAAGCCCGGAAGGTGAATGGAGCAAACCCGTCACCTATACTTTTAAGGTACTCCCTCCATGGTGGAGAACATGGTGGATGTACATGGTGTATGCTATATTGGCAATAACTGTGATTGTATTACTCTTCTGGTGGAACAACAGACGGATAATTTATCAAAAAAATATATTGGAACATAAAGTGAAAGTAGCTACAAGACAAATAAGAGAAGAGAATGAAAAAGTGATGGCACAAAAGAAAAAGATTGAGGAAACACTGATCGAACTTGAAGCCACCCAGGGCCAGTTAATTCAATCGGAGAAAATGGCTTCGCTTGGTGAGCTCACTGCAGGCATTGCACACGAAATACAAAACCCTTTGAACTTTGTCAATAATTTTTCGGAGGTAAACGCCGAGCTGATTACTGAAATGCAGCAGGAAATGGACAAGGGAAACCTGGACGATGCAAAAGCAATATCAAATGATGTTAAGGAAAATGAACAAAAAATAAATCATCATGGTAAAAGAGCTGACGCAATTGTGAAAAATATGCTGCAACATTCACGAAGCAGTTCCTCACAAAGAGAACCCGCCAACATTAATGCTTTAGCCGATGAATATTTAAGATTGAGTTATCATGGCATGCGTGCAAAAGACAAGTTGTTTAATGCAACTATACAAACTGATTTTGATAATGGCATTGACAAAATCAATATCATTCCGCAGGATATTGGAAGAGTATTATTGAATTTATACAACAATGCATTTTATGCGGTGAATGAAAAAAAGAAACTGGGTACTGATGATTACGAACCAACAGTTAGGATAAGTACAAAAAAGATAAATGATAAAGTGGAAATAAGAATAAGTGATAATGGCAATGGCATTCCACAAAATATTATTGATAAAATTTTTCAGCCATTCTTTACAACTAAACCCACAGGACAAGGAACAGGCTTAGGTTTGAGTCTAAGCTATGATATTATCAAAGCACATGGTGGAGAGATAAAAGTGGAGACGAAAGAAGGTGAAGGGAGTGAATTTATTATTTACTTGCCAAAGCAAAAATTGTAAAGCAATGAAATCCTACACAGTCCTTTTCTTGATCATAATACTAGTTCAGCTTTCTGTAGGTTATGGACAACAAACCACAAACTCAAAAGATTTATTACAAAATTCCCCACCTGATACTAACACGGTAAATCTGTTTCTGCAGCAGGCAGAGCTTTACTATTTCTCCAAGCCTGATTCATGCCTCATCCTGGCTGAAGAAGCAATTGAACTGTCACAGAAACTGAAGTTTCCAAATGGGGAATTTAAAGGATTAAGCACAGCAGGTGAAGCGCTTCGTTTTTTGGGAGATTTCCCCAGGGCACTGGAAATGCAGTTCAAAGCACTTCAAATAAGCAGGAATATAAAAGATGAAGGCAGTGAGGCGGCAACGATGTCGTTTATAGGATTTATTTATGTAGAACTGAATGAATACAGACAGGCGCTTAATTATTTTTTTCAGGCAAAAAAAATTTATGATAACCTTTCGGATGCAGTGATGAGTACTTTTAATTTATCTAACATAGGAAATGCCTATGAAAAAATGAAAATGCCTGACTCAGCATTATATTTTGAGCAAAAAGCCAATATAAATTCAGTGGAAGCAGCACATAAAAATTTAAGAATATTGATAATGATGCGGCTTGGAATTGTATATACCCTACTGGGTAAATACAAAGAGGCATTAGAGTTTTCTTATAACGCACTGCAAAATGCTTATTTAATAAAGGATGAGGTATCTACCAGCAGAATTCAAATTTTAATTGCTGAAATATTTCTTACTCTCAACCAAAAAGATTCGAGTTTGCATTATGCCCGGATGGCTTTTGAAACAGGTAAACATGTATCTCAAAAATTGCAAATATTACAGGCCAGCAACCTGCTTTCGAAATTGTTCAGGAATAAAATGCCGGATAGTGTTATCTATTACCAGGATATTGCCATAGCTATGAATGACAGTTTATATGGTTCCAAAAAATTCAGGCAACTTCAACTTCTTACACTTAAAGAGCAGGAGCAACAGCAGGAAATATTAAAGGAGAAGGAGCAGAATACTACCAAAACCAGGATGTTTACATTATTGGGTATGCTGGCACTCTTTTTAATTATTGCATTATTACTTTTCCGAAATAACCGTCATAAACAAAAAGTCAATTTATTACTGCAGGAACAAAAGAACGAAATACAGAAAACTTTAACCATTTTAAAATCAACCCAAAATCAATTGGTGCAAAATGAAAAGATGGCTTCACTCGGAGAACTCACTGCAGGCATTGCGCATGAGATCCAAAATCCTTTAAATTTTGTAAATAATTTTTCTGAAGTGAGTAATGAGTTACTAGATGAGATGAAGACAGAATTAGCAACAGGCAACAGGCAATTGTAATTGCTGATGCTGTAAAACAAAATCTTGAGAAAATAATCCATCACGGCAAACGTGCAGATGCGATTGTAAAAGGCATGCTGCAACATTCAAGAGCAAGTACTGGCAAAAAAGAACCTACAGATATTAATGCATTAGCTGATGAATATTTACGTTTAAGCTACCATGGACTAAGAGTTAAAGACAATGCTTTTTATGCGGTGAGTGAAAAAATGAAAATGCAATCAGAAAATTATGAACCCACTGTTTCAATAAGCACAAAAAAATTAAATGATAAGATCGAAATTATTGTAAAAGATAATGGAAATGGTATTCCTCAAAAAGTAGCTGATAAAATTTTTCAACCCTTCTTCACTACAAAACCAACAGGACAGGGCACGGGCCTGGGTTTAAGTTTAAGTTATGATATTGTAAAAGCACATGGTGGCGAAATAAAAGTAGAGACGAAAGAAGGGGAAGGCTCCAAATTTATAATTGAAGTTCCCGTCGTTTAAATTTAATTTTAGGTAAGCTTCTGCTCAACTGGCAGACGGAAGAAAATCCTCACCATATTTAATATAACTGCTTATCCGGATTAAGGCAGAGCCTGGAAGTTCGGTTAGTCGCCTGCTGTAACAATATAATCTGATAAAATGTATGAATAGTCAAAAGGAGCTTTCGTTTAAAGAAAAGATAGATCAGCTTGAAAAAGAATTGTTAGCTAAAAACAAGGAACTGGAAATTGAAGCAGCCTTGGAAAACGTTCGATCCCGCTCTTTAACTATGCATAAAAGTGATGAGCTCAAAGATGTTGTTGCTGTCGTGTTCGATAAATTTCATGAATTGAATTTGCAAGCCGACGGCGGAACGGCGATTGCAATATTTAATGATAAAAATAAAGACATTGACTACTGGACAGCCAATCCGGATTGGATTTCCGCTACTCTTTTTCAAACACCTTATTTTGACCATCCTATAAACAATGATATTTGGGCTGCCAGAAATAGCAGAACTGATTTCTTGAGCAATACCTACTCTTTTGAACATAAAAACAGTTGGTTTGATTTACTGCTGAAGCATACAGATTTAAAAAATTTACCAGAGGATAATAAGAAAATGATTTTAGAAAGCAAGAGCATGATAAATGCGTTTGCTTTATCTAAAAATTCTGGTATAGGCGTATTAACTTTTTTGGAGAAACCTTTTTCTGAAGAACAAATTAATATCGTCAAAAGATTTGCAAAGGTATTCGAACAAGCTTATGTCCGCTTTCTTGATCTGCAAAAAGCAGAAGCACAGGCAAGGGAAGCAAAGATTGAACTGTCGCTTGAAAGGGTAAGAGCAAGAACAATGGCCATGCAAAATAGTGAAGAGCTTTCTGACACTGCTTATGTACTTTTTCAGCAGTTTAAGGAACTCGGAGAAAAACCCCACCAGATCACCATAGGCATAATAAATGAAGCTGAGGGTTTTGTAGAATTCAATATTACCGGGGCTGATGGAACCGGAACAAAAATAAACCGCACATTTAAATTTGATATTAATGAACCTGCATTAATTCAAAAACTTGTAAAGAGGTGGAAAGAAAATAAAAAATCAGCTGTGATAGAGCTTACCGGAAAGGAGCTTACAGAGTGGGTTGCACACAGGAATTTGGTAAGTGGTATAATAGATAATACAGATTATTCAAATGCCCGGCGTTACGTAGCTGCAGGTTTTTTTACAAAGGGACTTATTTCTATTTCTATTGCAGATCCGATAAGTACAGAAACAACCTTTTTATTAGAAAGGTTTACACAGGTTTTTGAACAAACCTATACCCGTTTCCTCGATTTGCAAAAAGCAGAAGCGCAGGCAAGAGAAGCGCAAATAGAATTAGGATTGGAAAGAGTGAGAGCAAGGGCAATGGCCATGCAAAAATCTAATGAGTTATCAGAATTAGTTGATACCGTTTTTAAAGAATTAACAAAACTTGATTTTGCATTAAACTGGTGCATTATTAATATCATAGATGAAAGTTCAATGACTAATACCGTTTGGGCTGCCAATCCTGATATAGATAAGGCCCCTGAATCCTATTACATGAAGTTTGAAGATTATCCATATCATCATGCAATGATAAAAGACTGGAGAGAAAGGAAAGCTAAATCAGTATATACACTTGAAGGAAAGGAAAAACAAATCTATGATGACTATTTATTTAGTGAAACAGAATTTAAGAGAACTCCGGCAATAGCACAGGCAGCTTCAAGAGCTATGTCAAAATACGTTTGCTCTTTTTCGTTCAGCAATTTTGGAGGTTTGCAAACTGTTGGTGAAGAACCTTTGTCAGAAGATAATCTTGATATTCTTGGACGCTTTGGAAAAGTATTTGATCTTACCTATACCCGTTTTAATGATTTGCAAAAAGCAGAATCACAGGCAAGAGAAGCACAGATAGAAGTATCGTTGGAGAGAGTAAGAAGCCGGGCAATGGCCATGCATAATAGTGCAGATTTGAATTCAGTAGTGGCTACCGTTTTTGAAGAACTCGGCAAGTTAAACCTTGGAGTATTACGGTGTGGAATAGGAATATTTAATAAAGAAAAAAGGTCCGGTGATGTATGGAGTACTTCTTTATCCAGTCAGGGAACGGTACTCCAGGTTTCAGGCGATGAATCTTTTGATATCCATCCTTTACTGCAGGGAACATTTAATGCCTGGTTAGAGCAAAAAGATTTTTACTACGAACTGGAGGGGAAAGATTTTAATGACTACTATAAAGCATTGACAAAAACCAATTTTCGGTTAACCGGGCAGCAATCAACAACTCTGGAAAATAATAATTTGAAGCAATACTATTACACGCCAATGTTCCAGGCCGGTAATTTGTATGCTTTTAGTGAGATGCCTTTTTCCGAAGATGCCAAAATAATAATGAAACGTTTCGCCGGCGTCTTAAATCTTACATATAATCGTTTTCTTGATTTACAAAAAGCCGAAGCACAGGCAAGAGAAGCACAAATAGAATTGGCTTTGGAAAGAGTGAGAGCAAGAACAATGGCCATGCAGAAAAGCGATGAGTTGGCAGATGCAGCTCAACTTCTTTACCAGGAATTTGGAACACTTGGTATCAATACTTTTAGCTGCGGCTATATGTTTATTGATGAAGTAAAGAAAACGCAAACTGCATGGGTTGT
>JBKJRY010000094.1:0-27648 GCA_046593045.1 Chitinophagaceae bacterium
GCGGCATTTTATTTATATAAAAAACTCGGCAGTATAGAGGCCGTAAAAAAGAAACTCGTATTTACGACTCATACTCCTGAAGAGGCCGGTAACGAAAAACATGATATATTTCTTTGCGAAAAGATGAGTTATTTCTGCGGTACAAATATTGATGAAGTGCGATTCCTTACGGGCATGACTGACGATCTTTTTAATCATTCGCTTGCGGCTTTGCGATTTGCTCATTTGGCAAATGGCGTGTCCCAGCTTCATGGTGAAGTGAGCAGGCAAATGTGGGGTAAGTACGATGATATATGCGAAATAAAATCAATTACTAATGCTCAAAACTGGCAATACTGGGCTGACAAGGAATTATACAAGGAGAAGGAAGAAGGTAACGATATTTGGTTTGACGAGCGGAAGAGGAATATTAAGAAAATTGCGTTGGAAATAGTAGCTGACCAAACGGGAAAGATAATGGATCCGAAAGTGCTTACTATAGTATGGGCGAGAAGGTTCGCCGGTTACAAAAGAGCTGAACTGCTAACACGGGATCATAAACGGTTTGAAGCGCTGTTAAATAATCCAAAATATCCTGTTCAAATTATCTGGGCCGGTAAGCCTTACCCCCTTGATTTCCCCGCGATTTCTGATTTTAACCACCTCGTGAACCTGAGTAAGCAATATAGAAATGTGGCTGTGTGTACCGGCTATGAACTTACTTTAAGCAGGCAGTTAAAACAGGCTTCGGACGTATGGTTGAATAATCCCCGCGTACCGAGAGAAGCAAGCGGTACCAGTGGAATGTCTGCTGCAATGAACGGAGCAGTGAACCTGAGCACAAACGATGGCTGGATATGCGAATTCATAAACAATGGCAATAACGGGTTTGTAGTTCCGCCGGTTGATTATATGAATATGCATGTAGAGGAGCAGGATAATTACGATCTTAATAAATTGTACGAAATCCTGGAGAAGGAGATTCTACCACTATATTATGATGACCATGATACATGGAGACAAATTGTAAAGAATGGGATGCGTGATGTTCAAGTCCAGTTTGACAGTAACCGGATGGCAAATGAGTATTACGAGATTTTGTATAAAGATATGTAAAGTCTTGTCCTGATCTATAAACTTTAAAAACTTCTATTTTCTTTTTCCACCTTTTCACTATTAGGTATACCATCATCATCAATCTCAGATTCTTGTTCTTCATTTTTGCGGAATGACGTAGATCTGAGTACTCGTTCTTTTCGTAAATAATGTAACATAAAAAGGACGATGAAATATGCTCTTCTCTCTTTAATTATTTTTTTATCGCTAATATCGTGTGTGAAAAAGAATGAAAATGATCTTCAACCTCCGGTAACAATGGAGGACACCGCTCATATTTTGGATACTACTAAAAGAACATATCTTGCCCTTGGTGATTCTTACACCATTGGGTCGTCCGTTAGTGCGGCAGAAAGTTTTCCTGTACAGACATCCCAACTATTGAAGCAGCAAAGTGTTGATTTGGGAAATCCAGAAATTATTGCGGTAAATGGTTGGACAACAGTCAATCTTTTGAGAGGTTTGAATAGTAATCCGCCCAAAAAACCTCCGTATACATTTGTGACACTTTTGATTGGTGTTAATAATCAATACCAGGGTGGGTCATTGAAGCAATATAAAATTGATTTTAGTGAATTACTTGCGAGGGCTATTTCATATTCAGGTAATATAACTAATCATGTATTTGTCCTGTCTATACCTGATTATAGTGTTACTCCATTTGCCAGCGGTTCAAATTCAGCAAGGATTGCAGCTAAAATTGATGTTTTCAATGCGGCTAATAAATCTATCGCACTCAGCGCTGGTGTCCATTACATCGATATCACTCCGATTTCAAGGGAAGTTAAAAATGATCCTTCGTTGGTAGCAGTGGACGGGCTTCATCCTTCCGGCCTTCAATATATGAAATGGAGTGAACTGCTTGCTCCTGCAATGCTTAACGAAATTCGTTAGTTTCTTATTTTCCGTTCGATACTGTTATTCGCTGTCCAACTACACATTCAGGATTATATTTGTCATTCAATGATTGGTAACGCAATCTCCCTTTACAAAAAAGCATATGGCGGCCTCTCCCCGGGCACGTGGTGGCTCTCTCTTGTTATGCTGGTAAACCGCAGCGGTACTATGGTTGTTCCTTTTATGACTATGTATCTCACGCAGCAATACGGGGTCTCTATTGCCAAGGCCGGGTTGGTTATGAGCTTGTTTGGGCTTGGTGCAATTGCCGGCGCCTTGATAGGGGGGAAACTTATTGATTCAATCGGGTATTATTATGTACAGGTAGCGGCCTTGATTGGCGGAGGCATTATGTTTATTGTGCTGGGTCTGATGCATTCCTACCTGTCTATTTGTATCACAACATTTGTGTTGGCCATAATGAACGAATCCTTCAGGCCGGCCAATACCGTCGCAGTTGCCCATTACAGCAAAGAACAAAACAGGACAAGGTCATATTCTCTAAATAGGCTCGCGATAAACCTGGGATGGGCTGCCGGTGGTGCTTTGGGTGGCATTTTGGCAAGCTTTGATTACAGCCTTTTGTTTTGGGTTGATGGTATTACCAATCTTTCCGCGGCACTTTTATTGTACATAACGTTATCGCCTGGTCGCAATATTGCCACTGAAAAAAGAGGTAAAGAGAAGAAAGTTGAAATTAAAAATTCAGTATATAAAGACAGAATATATCTCATCTTTATTTTTTTGATTTTTGTATTTGCACTTTGCTTCTTCCAGTTGTTTACAACGATACCGGTTTTCTTTAAAGAAAAATTACACCTGAGTGTTTTTTTTATCGGCATGGTGATGGCTTTGAATGGCCTGATCATAGCGGTTTTTGAAATGATCACTATATTCTTGCTGGAAGGCAGGAGACCTTCGCTTCATTATATATCAAGCGGTGTGTTGCTGGTATGCGTGTCATTCTTAATTCTAAATATTCCACCTTATAATTCAGCTATGCTTGCACTTACTGCGATGGTATTTTTAACCTTCGGTGAAATACTCGCGATGCCCTTTATGAATGCGTGGTGGATAGGCCGTACACTGCAAAATAATCGTGGCCAGTATGCGGCATTATTTACCGTTGCCTGGGCATGTGCTCAAACGATAGGACCGTTCGCAGGTTCTCTTATCGCTGAACATTTAGGGTATAAGATTCTCTGGTTTATTGTGGGAGGTATTTGTCTGTTGCTTGCGATTTTTTATTACAGATTGCAACGAACAGAATCGTTGCCTGGATAACAGGATGGCATGACTTTTCAGATTCATATCCTGTTGACCATTTTTTTAATGAATGCACATTTTGAAGAGGGGAAAAGTATGAAGCACAGGCCGGGTAAAAAAATATTATTTTGGCAGTATTTATTAATAGGGAGATAATAATTACACAAGTTTAGAGCATCTTTGAACTAACGATACTTTAATAAAAGTGGAACCGGTAAGAAAACAATTGGATTATGACGCTACCATTTTTATTAAAAAATAAGGTAGTGATGCTTCTTCTTAAATGGGACTGTAATAAATATTGATGGAGGCTTTTCAGTTTTCAGTAGTATATAAAAATTAAATTAATTGTATGTATTTAATGCAAAAAACCATGCGCTGGTATGGGCCGGATGATCCCGTAATTCTTGCGGATATAAGGCAGGCGGGTTGCAGTGGAGTTGTTACAGCCCTGCATCATATAGCAAACGGCGAAGTATGGCCTGTGGATGAAATTGTGGAACGGCAATCACTAATTGCCAGCGCAGGCATGATATGGAGCGTGGTGGAAAGTGTGCCGGTGCATGAGGCTATCAAAACACGATCGGAAGGTTTTGAAAAGTATATTAATAACTACCAACAAACCATCAGAAATTTAAGTGCATGCGACGTACATATAATTACCTACAATTTTATGCCGGTACTCGACTGGACAAGAACTGACCTGGATTATAAAGTAGCAGATGGTTCACGGGCATTGCGGTTTGAAAAAGTGGCATTCGTGGCATTTGATATATTCATGCTAAAAAGAGGAAATGCGGCTGCTGATTATAGTAATGCTGAGTTGAAAGAGGCAGAACACAAGTGGCTGTCAATGACTGATGCCGAAAAACAAATATTACTACGGAATATCATTGCAGGTTTGCCGGGCAGCACAGAAGGAAGTGTAACGCTGGAACAATTTCAAAAGGCATTGAGTGCTTATACGAATATTGATGCAGCTCAATTGCGAGAAAATCTTATTTATTTTTTGCAGCAAATTATTCCCGTTGCAGATGAATGTAATATTAAAATGGTAATTCACCCTGATGATCCGCCATACCCTATTCTTAAATTGCCAAGAGTGGTAAGTACTGCTGATGATATACAGGCATTAATTGATGCGGTACCTTCATTAAACAACGGGTTGTGTTTTTGCACAGGCTCGTTTGGAGTGAGGCCGGATAATGATTTAACGGGCATGCTAAAACGATTTGGTGACAGGATCAATTTTCTTCATTTGCGCAGCACGAAAAGAAATGAGAAGGGAGATTTTTATGAAGACAATCACCTTGAAGGTGATGTCGATATGTATAGTGTTGTAAAAGAAATACTGAAGATTATGCAGAAAAGAAATCTTTCAATTCCCATGCGTCCGGATCATGGCCATCAAATGCTGGATGATTTGAAAAAGAAAACAAATCCCGGCTACTCCGCCATTGGCAGGCTAAGAGGATTAGCTGAACTCCGGGGATTGGAATTGGGAATCGCAGGATATTTGTTTCAATAACTCATCCCGTTGCAATAGTGGAGACGATTTCTCAGTTATTTCCAATCTTCCTTTGCAAAAATGGCTTTTCAAATTTATGCCGGCTGAAAATGGCTGTCTTCATTTATTGGTTTTTACTGTTTAGGAAATCTTTAATGTTGCATTCCACTCATGTCCATTCCTCCCATCGCATCTGCACCATTCTTAAAAACAAATTCGCTGTTTAGCAAGTAGGTGCCGGTTGTAACTACCACATCACCATCCTGTACCCCTGATTTGATTTCAATACGGCCACCACTTTCCAGCCCGGTTTCCACCATCTTCATTTTAAACTTATTTTCCCCGGATTTTAGCCATACAACATTCATTTTGCCATCACGTATTACTGCATCCACCGGCAAGGTTAAAGCATTAATATCTTTGTTTTTAATAATTACATAAGCCGGCATGCCAGGCTTTAGATTACCTGAATTGTTGGGGACGATTATTCGAATAAGATTTACCCTTGAATCCGAAGTAATTTCCGGGCTAACGAATCCAATTTTTCCATTCAATACTATTCCGGGTAAATCGGGAAACTCAACAATGGCAGTACTATTGTTATTAATTTCCGATAGCTGCGATGCATACACCTGCGCTTCTGCCCACAGTGTTGAAAGATTTGCCAGTTTCACAATCGTACTACCTTCCATTACATACTGGCCTTCCGTCACGGGAAGTTCTGTAATGTAACCGGAAGCATCACTATAAAACGAGGTAAGCGGGGAAGATTTTTTTGTTCTTCCTAATTCACTAACCTGCGCTTCAGTCATTCCCCACAACAACAGTTTTGTTTTGGCACTTTGAACGAGACGATTGAAATCAATGATTGAATTATCCAATGCCTCTTTTCTTTCTACGGCTGCAAGATATTCCTGTTTGGCGTTATTCAATTCTTCACTGTACAGATCATAGAGGTGTGCTCCCTTTGTAATATAATCTCCGGGATTTTTAAAATACAGCCTGTCTAAACGCCCGGTAATCCTTGCATTCACGCTGTTGATTTTTGATTCGTCTGCATTTAATGTAGCGGTCAATATCATTTTATCCCCGATCCCGCCATTGCGAATTGTATCCGCGTGTATGTTTCCCAATCTTATTTGCTCATCGTTCAACACAATTTCATCAGCGGCTGTGTTTGTTTTTTTTACGACAATAAGTTCCATGTGGCAAATAGGGCAGTTGCCGGGTTTATCCTGCATTACCTGGGGGTGCATACTGCATGTGTAGTATTCATCCTTATGAACAGTCGCTTGTTTTTTATTTTTGCATGACGCAAATAATGCTAAGGCCAACAATATTATTATAGAATATTTTTTCATAATTATTGATTTGTTTTTATGAAGCTTTCACTATCCACGAGGTATTGAGCATTTGCGGCAACCGCTTCGTTTTTATCCAGTCCATTTAATACCTGTATCAAATGTTTATTTACAATACCGGTTTCGATTTTTCTTGCAATGAATGACTCCCCGGTTCTTACAAATACGACATTATCCATACCCAGTGAAAGCACGGCTTCTTCAGGTAGCCAGTTGGCAGATCTGTTTCCCGCAAATACCGTGGCTTTTACCTGGCTGCCAACCGGGATGTGCATAGTCGAATTATCAAAATACACCCTCGCCGTAAGCGTTTTACTTCCTTCCCGGTAAAAGGGTTCGATATAACTGATTGCCGCCCTGAAATCTTTTTGTGAATTTGTTTCAGGTGTAATGCGCACTTTGTTACCCACTTTTACAGAGGCTGCCTGGCCCGCAAAAATGTTTAACACTGCCCAGGCTTTGTTTGAATTAAATACAGAAAAAATATTTTGCCCTCTTTGTAAATACATCCCTTCTTTGATAGTTAACTCCGGAGTTGTGAGAGCAAAATCCTGCATGCCTGCCTGTTGATTTTTTGCCATTTCGCCGGATTTACCTGCTTCATGGATGTGGCCCGCATAATTACTATAAACTGAAACCTTGTATGATGCTTTACCGGCCTGGATTACTCTATTTATCTCTTGATTGCTCATGCCGAGCAATAGTAGTTTTTGCTTTGAAGCGTTTATTAAAATTTTATTCTCCGGATCGTTTTTAATAAGGAATAACAGGTTTTCCTGGGCAGTTACTAATTCAGGACTGTATATATCCATAATCTTTTGACCTTTGTTTATTTTTTGAAAACGATATTTTACATAGAGCTTTTCAATACGGCCTGCAACGTAAGAAGATATCACGCCTACCTGCCTTGTATCATAAGTTATAAATCCGTAGGCTTCCATTTCAATATTTTCTTCCCGGTCCATCATATGCACCATTGGTACAGAAGCTACTACCTGCTGGTTTTGTGGCTTTAAAAGAACATCGAGCGATACAGTTCGGGCCTCTGCTATCGTCTTCAGTTTCTCTAACTGCATTCCGCAAATAGGGCAGGTACCGGCAGTATCACTGTGTACCTGTGGATGCATCGGGCATGTATATCCACTCTCATATAGCATACTGTCTTTCTTGATTACATGGCCTGCGTGTGCGTTATCATTTTCTACTTTTATTAGCGTCATCCCACACTTAGGACATTTACCTGGCTTGTCGCTAAAGAAAGAATCGGCAGGCATTGGGCATGTGTAAAGGACTTCCTGTTCATTGCTCTTGTTATTGCTTTGGTTGTTGCATGAAAAAAGAAACAATGCAATACAGAAAGCCAACAGAAATCTTATTATTTTAAATTTTTTCATTCTGTAATGATTTATTTTATTTCCGTAATTTTCATCAATTCAGCCTGCATCTCCAATGCTTTTGTCAACTGGTCTAAATAATCCATCTGTGTCATGTTAAGCGATTCCCACGCATCAAATAGTACAAAAAGTTCTTCGGTATTTTGCTCATAGGCAAGTTGCGTTGTTTGAAAATTTCTTCTTAATGCCGGAAGGATCTGCTCTTCATATAACTTCATTTGCTTCCTTTTCAGTTCCAGTTCTGTGTAGCTGCTGTTTGCCATACCTTCTGCTTCATTAATAATCATCTGCTGCTGATTTTTTAATGCTTCGTTTTGCCAAACCAGACTTTCAGCTTTTGCTTTATTCATCTTTGATGACCATTTTGCTAATGGCAATTTTACCATTCCCATTACCGAAAACATCAGTGGCTGCCCCGCCCATCCCGTCATGTGATTGTATTGAATACCAAATTCAGGTTTCAAATTTGCCAATTCTGCATTGCGCTCGAGGTTATTTACCTGAATGCTCCGGTCTAACATTTTAATATCGCTGCGTTTAGTCATTAACGCAGCAGCATCGAACATACCTTTATTAAAATCAAACCATACATAATTTGTATCGACTTTAAATTCTTCTTCAGTATTCCGGTTCATGACTGTATTGATGGCAATTCTTTTCTGAACAATTTCATTACTCAACATTAATTGCATATTCCCGACATTTGACAATGCGGCTTTTGCTTTGTAATAATTACTGATCTTTCCCAAACCATTTTTATATCGTATTTCTGCACTTTGCATCATAAACCGAAGCAGCTTATCATTTTCTTCTAATACTTTTAATTTCTTTTCCAATACGATCCAGTCATAATAATTTTTTCTTGCTGTGTAAATCAATTTATTTAACACTATATCCTTCTTTTGTTTTTCAATGGAAGACTGTGCATTCATAAAAGCAAATTCAGCATCCTGTCGTTTTTTGTTGGGAAACATTTGTTGCGCTGAAATCATAAAAGCTCCCATACCCGGCTGGCCGTTCATCGATTTCCATTTATTTGGGTTGTAGGGAGTTTGATAAAACCCCGCTCCCAATTCTGGTGGCATCCAGCTATAAGCACCTTTAGCAGCTTCGTCCATTGAGCGGGCTTCTGCATCAAGCATCTTTAATGTGGGATGATCTTTTTCGATAGCTGATTGAATTTCCTGCATGGTAAGTACCTGCTGCGATTTAGCAACCAGCGCCGCAAAAATGAAAACAATTATTATTTTTAAACTTTTCATATCATTTTATTTTCATTGGATAATTATTAATGTTTTGTTTCCAGCACTTCAATCTTTCCATGCTTTCTCAGTTCATATTCTTTTGCCATTAAGAAAATAAGAGGGGTTACTAACAGTATATGTGTAGCCGAAGTGAGTACTCCACCAACCATTGGCAGCACAATTGGTTTCATCACATCGCTTCCAACGCCATGGCTCCAGAGAATTGGTATCAATGCAAAGAGTGAAACGCTTACCGTCATAAGTTTCGGCCTTAAGCGTTTTGCAGCACCCGCAATTACATATTCCCGAAGATCTTCCCTGGTAATAGTTTCTTTTAAATTACCTTTTTTCTCTATGAGTTGTTGCATGGCATCATTTAAATAAATTACCATTACAATTCCCGTTTCTACAGCAAGACCAAATAATGCAATGAAGCCAACGGCTACGGCGATTGATAAATTCACTCCCCAGAAATAAATCATAAAAGCACCGCCAATTAACGCAAATGGAATTGAGATGAGGCTAAGAAATGCTTCTCGTGCTGAATGGAAAGCAAAATACATGGAGAGAAAAATTATGAGTAAGACAACGGGGATGATCATCTTCAATGTTTTTTCACTTCTCAAAAGATTTTCATATTGTCCGCTCCATTCCATAAAATATCCTTTGGGTAGTTTGGTGATCATATTATCCAGTTTTTGCCTGGCTTCATTTACGGTGCTGCCTAAATCCCTTTCTCTTACATTGAATAAGACGGTCCCCCTGAGCATTGCATTTTCTGAATTGATCATAGGAGGTCCTTCCGTAATCTTTACGTCAGCTACAGCTTCCAATGGAATTGGTCCATATTGCATGGTTTGCACCTGTAATCTTTTTAGTGCTTCAATATTATTTCTAAAATCCTGGCCAAACCGTGCATTCACAGAAAACCTTTGGCGGCCTTCGATCGTGGTTGTAAGTTGCATACCACCCAGCGCAATTTCTACTACACTGTTTACGTCATCCACCGTTAATCCATACCTGCTAATCTCGTCACGTTTTACGGAAATGTCAATGTATTTGCCGCCGGTGATAGGTTCTACATACAGATCTTTAACCCCATCAATGCCTTCCATTTCTTTTTTTATTTTTTCTGCAAATGAATAGATAGTATCCAGGTTTTGTCCGTAAACTTTTACTCCTACATCAGTGCGGATACCTGTTGAAAGCATATTGATGCGATTAATAATCGGTTGAGTCCATCCATTCGTAACACCTGGAATCTGAAGCTTTGCATTTAGTTCGTTAATGATATCATTTTTAGTGATGCCGCTTCTCCACTCATTTTGAGGCTTCAATAAAATAATCGTTTCGATCATGCTTATCGGTGAATTGTCTGTGGCGGTGTTAGCTCTTCCGGCTTTGCCTAATACATTGTTTACTTCGGGTATTGATTTAATAATTTTATCCTGCACCTGCAAAATTCTTTTTACTTCGCTGTTGGAAACGTCAGGTAAAGTAACAGGCATAAATAATAAAGTGCCTTCATCTAATGGCGGCATGAACTCACGGCCAAGGCTAAGTACTAACGGTACGCTTACTGCAAGGGCAATGATGTTGACAGCAATGGTTGTTTTTCTCCATTTGATGCAGGCTCGTATAACAGGTTCATAAATTTTTTCTAATATACGGTTAATAGGATTTTTTGTTTCAGGCCTGAATCTTCCTTTCATAAAAAAGGATATCAATACCGGCGCAAGCGTGAGAACCAATAAGGCGTCCACCACCATAATAAATGATTTGGTGAATGCCAGCGGATGAAAAAGTTTTCCTTCCTGGCCGGTTAATAAAAACACGGGCAAAAAAGAAGTGATGATAATGACGGTAGAAAAGAAAACACCTCTTGACACCTGGATACAGGCTTTTTCAATTAGCCGCATCCGCTCTAGTTCGGGAATGCGAAAGTAACTTTCCCTTCCTGTTATTTTGTTGAATAATTTTTTCATTGCTTATGTTTTAGGAGGATGGCTGTTTTGAAAATCCGATAGATGACGGTAAGCATTCTCACTCATGATGATGCCATTGTCCACAATAACACCTATTGCTAATGCGATTCCTGTAAGCGACATTATATTCGAAGAAATGTTTAATAAATTAAGCAGGATAAAACTTATCGCGATAGTGATGGGTATCTGTATAATGATGCTCAGCGCACTTCGCCAATGAAATAAAAAGATGATTACGATCAGCGCTACAATACTCATTTCTTCAACCAGCTTTGTTTTAATATTTCCGATGGCTGCTTCAATTAACTCACTTCTGTCATAAGCTGTTTTAAATGTTACTCCTTCCGGCAAGCCTTTCTGTACATCTTTCATTTTTTCTTTTACTGCCTTTATCACCTTATCGGCATTTTCTCCATAACGCATTACCACAATGCCACCCACGACTTCACCTTCACCGTTTTCGTCAAAAATCCCGAGTCGCAGGTCACCGCCCATCTGCACAGTTCCTATATCCTTCACTCTTACCGGAATACCATTATAATTTCCCACAGAAATGCTTTCCAGGTCTTCTTTATTTTTGATATATCCTAATCCACGGATGATATAAGCCATGTCACTCATTTCAAATTTTCTTCCACCTACATCGTTGTTGTTAGCCTTTACTTTATTCATCACATCCATCAGGGAAATTTTGTAAAACTGCAACTTAACAGGGTCAATTATCAACTGGTACTGTTTTTCAAATCCACCGAAAGAAGCTACTTCAGCAACTCCCGGTACTGTTTGCAACGCAAGTTTTATATACCAGTCCTGCAAAGCCCTTTGCTCACCGAGATCAAGATTTTTTGTATCTAATGTGTACCAGAACACATGACCGACGCCTGTTCCATCAGGCCCCAGTGTTGGCGTAACACCCGTTGGTAATAGCCTTTGCGCATAATTTAATCTTTCCAGCACTCTTGTCCGGGCCCAATAAACATCCACATCATCTTCAAAAATGACATACACAAAACTCATCCCAAACATCGAAGTACCACGGATGTTTTTTACTTTGGGAATGCCCTGCAGGTTGCTCACAAGTGGATAGGTTACCTGGTCTTCCATGATCTGCGGCCCACGCCCCATCCATTCGGTAAAAACGATCACCTGGTTTTCGCTCAGGTCCGGAATCGCATCAATTGGGTTTTTCTGTATATTAAAGATTCCCCATACGAACAAAGCTGTGGCCAGCAGCAATACGATATACCGGTTTTTTAATGACCAGGAAATTATTTTTGGGATCATAAATGCTTTTTTATAGAGGACGATTATTGAAATATTTCTTCCACATTACCACAGGACATCATTGATTTACCATAGTAAGGATTGCGAATATCTTTTGTTTCGCTGAGCCACATAGAACCGTTGTTGTACATCGGGCAATGATCGTGGTATAATGTCATACCTGCACCAAAAGCTTTTACGATCGCATACATATCTTTGCTCATGACCGCAAAATGTTGCCCCTGTTCTTCCAACTTACTCTTTGCAATTTGATCGGCCTGTTCTTTCAGATCATCTTCAATACTGTCGTATGATTCTTTCTGTTGTGCTGTAAATAAAGATTTATCAAATGCTTTCATTGTATTATACATTGATTTCGATGTGGACGCCGCTTTATCTGAATTCCCTTCAATTAATGCATTTTTTACAGCCAGGTAATTCTGCAACAAAGATTTTATATAAGCCGAAACACCAAGATCAATACTGGTAAAGCTTACGGCTACCGCGTTTATTCCTTTATCGGAATTTGTATGATTATCCAACGGCATTTTGCTACCAGGCTTCATTTTGTGATTTTCTTCCTTCGATGAGGAAGCGTTGTCGCTGCAGGAAGCAAAAATTATAGCAACTGCAGCAAGTAAAACAAAACTTAGTTTTTTCATCTTTTTCATTTTAAATAGTTTGAATTTATAGGCTATTATCAATAATTTTTTTGTCATCTCTATTTTACATTTAGAGCTCCAACATAAACATGAATTGATATACTTAGTATGAATGCGTTAGTGTATTGACCTGTAGAAATAGTAATAGGCAGGCAGAGTTATTGCCCAGCTTAAGAAAGAGGTGAAATATTATATAAGGAAAACGCAGTTACGCTTGTAGATCGCGATGCCGGCCAATCCCGGTGGTGCGTTGCTTGTAGGATATTCTTCTGATAGGGAAGAACCACGAATTGCGGCAAATTCAAATCTTGAAGAAGGAATTGCTTCAGGGGAAAGTTTAAGGAATTGAAAAGAAGCTTCAGTTATTTTCTGATCGTTATCAAACTTATAAAACTTATGTTCATCCTTACAACAGCCTGATTTTATGGCGTTGTTCTTTTGCATACCGCAATTGCCACATTTCTTTTTCGATGTGTTCAAAATATCTTTGCCAATAAACTTACCCATGCAGAAATGCATTTGTATTGTAGCGCCGGTTGTAACAGTAAAGTATAAAACGGCTAATATGGCAGCAAGAAACTTTTTCATTTTATGACAATACAAATGTATTGCTATTTTATTCAAAGAATTTGTAAAGTTCTGGCAGGGTTTTACATCTTATTGTACTGCAATAACTCAAAATCTTTTAAGAACGGGAAGTTGTTTTTATATTATTTCTGCTTTGTACCCCACCTTTTGAATAAGCGCTTTTATCTCGTCTCCGTTTAAAATCCCGGTCTGCACGGTAAGTAACTTATCGGGATTGCCTGTATCCACATTCCAGTCTTTTATATCTTTATTTGAATCCAGGTGGGGGGTAACACTTGCTACGCAACCACTACAATTAATATTTGTTTTGAATTGATATGTATTCATAATTAATGTATTTTAGGACTGCCCATGTTATTGTCTTCTTATAGTAATGCAAAGTTACTCCTCAATGCCTTCAACCTTTTATATAACTATGGAAAAATCTTATAAGATTTTGAGTTCGTTATAATGTAACGGAATTGCTATGGATGTGACTTTCACGCCTTCCATAGGGCAACCATTTAATTTCCAGTTGTTATTGCCCAATTTTTGTGCCTGCCTAACGGATTTCCCACCATCAGAAGACTTAATCAAATACATGTCCCTGTGTTCATTGAGCCAGTTACGAAACAATCCATATACGTCATTGCTGTTTCAAACTGATCCATCCGATGTATCTGAATTTTACTCACATTTTTAATAAATAGTTGTTGCTCCCTGTGCAACTGAATATTATTTCTAACGTTAGGTTCATGGTTGCGCTTCAAATATTAAATTGTATAAATGTTATCCAAAGTTGTATAACAATTCAGGTTAGCTGCAATTGTACTTTTGTATTTTCAATTATAAAAAAGAAAACCTTGCATTCCAAACTTCGGCGTAGTAATCATACATTATAACCAAGGGTACATAAAACCACAGACTTCGTTTTTAATTTAAAATATGGAACAGAATAAAGCTGTACTAATCGCTGACCTCTCCGGTTACACAGCGCTTACAGAAACTCACGGGGCGAGCATAGCCGCAGAAATGGTAAGCAAGTTTTCGAACATTGCGAAGGACAGCCTATACGGAGATAGCATACTTCATCAATGTATTGGTGACGAGGTCATGATCGTTTCATCATCAGCGGACCACCTTATGAACACTGCACGTTTACTTATTCAGAATTGTACAAAAGAACATCTTTTTCTCCAGGTACACGGCGGCCTGCACTATGGCAAAATTTTACTACGGGATAATAATTATTTCGGCTCCCCGATTAATATTGCTTCGCGTATCGCTACTACTGCTAGCAAAGGCACTCTTTGGTGCTCGTCCGATTTTATACATAAGCTGTCGGCACAAAGTGATTTTTTATTTTCTCTCAGGGGAAAACATAGTTTTAAAAATGTAAGTAAAGCTATCGACGTCTATGAGCTGACGATAGAAAACATATATCCATTCCATATTGACCCTGTATGCAGGATGCAGATACATAATCAAGAAGCGGAGACTCGACATCCATATGATCCAAATGTTTTCTTTTGTTCGTCGGATTGTCTTGAGGCTTATATTAAAAGAAAGAGGATAAGAATACAACCTTACATCATATAGATATTATTTCAATTTAGCCTAATTAACTGCACTTCATTCATATCCATTGATTTGCTGCTGTTAAGGGTGAACTGGTGATCGCTGGAAGGGTATTCTGAATTGTTTATAGTTGCAATAATACTTTGGATAAAATGCTGCGGGTAGTTAAATTATCTATTCAACGAAAACGCAGGGTAGTATGTGCGAAAGCGATGCATCTTTGTATTCAGGAAGTAGAGAACAAATGCTCCTGAATCCAGAAAATCCGAAAAACAAAAAAATCAAATAGTCTAAATGAAAAGCCTTATCCAAAAATCCAGAAACCAGAAAATCTGTATCCAAAAGAAATCAAATCCTTAACCCAATTTATTAATTTTTTAAAATCCACAGTCTAAAAAGAACTAAAAAAGTATCACGATCCTAAAACAAAAAAAGCGCACCAGGTCATAATGTGTTCGCTTTAATGAAATCCGAACCTCAAAAAACCAATTGCTTAAAATTATTGAGGGTTACCTCCAATCTGTCCCTGTCACCAGGGACATTTTTTTATCTATTATTTTTTTGAATATCGCAAATTAGAAAGTATCTTAATAATCCTTTATACAAAAAAGATCAACTGCACCAAATCCAACTTACGAACATAGATGACTTCATTTAATTCTATGTTCCTAAGCGGGTAGCGTAAAGTAAAATGAACCCACTTCTTTCTATTGTAAAGCTGCCATTTATTGCTTGTACCAAAACTTGCAACGAGTTACCAGGCCACCATTCGCCAGCCCGCGGCAACAGGTTACCACTGATTGTTATTTTCCAAAGTCATTAATTTTTACCACAAAAGCATAAGGCGCCTTCATGGAAGGATCGTAATCCGGTAAAGTAATAATTACATCCTTACCCTTTTGATTCCAGTTTAATTTTTTTCCTGTTGGCAAAAAACTAATAACGTTTGCTGATGGAACAGTGATGTCTTTTAAAATTAATTTTTTATCCGTAGGATATTTAGGAAATATGGCATATACCGAATTTGTTTTTTCATTGTAGGTGTAAAACACTTCTTTCACTGCATAGCCTGGATCAGGGTCTATAGTAATTTTCAAAAGCATATCGCCGCTTTTTTCTTTATAATCCCTGTTGCCTGCACTCCATTGAGAATGTATTTTCCATCTTGATGTTCCGTAAATTGCTTTGCCATTTATTTGTAACCACTCTCCAATATTTAATAAACGCTCCTGCATTATTGGTGGAATTTTCCCATGCCCATCAGGTCCTATATCCAATAAAAAATTTCCTCCACGGCTTACTTTATCTATCAGTTGCAATACCAGTGACTGTGCCGAGTTATAATCCCAGGCATCTTCAACCCTGTTATATCCATAGCTTAAACCCATGCCACGACTCTCTTCCCACGGATGATCTGCAAAATCAAGCTCGGGCTGGTACTCTGGTGTAAAAACGCCGCCGTGTTTAAAGCGGATACCAATTCCCCAGCGGTCGTAGGTTACTACTTTATTTTTTACAGGACTTTCATTATATAGCCATGCTAAAAATTGGGTACTCTTCCATATTGTATCACTTGCTTCCCATTCACCGTCTGTCCAGAAAACATCCGGCTGGTAATTATTAATAAGATCTTTCATTTGCGGCCATGTATGTTCTATGGCAAACTTTTGCTTGTCGGCCAGCCATAAAGGATCGTACCATTCGTATAATGAATAATACATGCCCGGATGCACGGAAGTTTTTCTAACCGCTTTAAAAAGATCGCCGAGCAAATCTCTTTTTGGGCCGACTGCAGTGGCATTCCACGGGAAGCCCCATTCCCTGTCTGCATCTTTACTCGGCCACAAGCTAAAACCATCATGATGCTTTGAAGTAAGCACTATATATTTTGCACCGGATTTCTCAAAAAGTTCGGCCCATTCATCGGGGTTAAATAATTCAGCTTTGAACTGGTCGGCGAGTTGGTAATAAGTCATATCGCCATATTTCTCTTTATGGTAAGCCGCTGTTTTACTTCCTGGTGAATTGAGCTCGTGCTGGTACCATTCCGCATAACTTCCTTTCTCGCCAAAAGCGGGAACGGAATAGACACCCCAATGAATAAAGATTCCAAACTTTGCATCAGTATACCAACCGGGAACAGGCCTTTTGTCAAGGCTTTCCCAGTTGGGTTCGTATTTTTGAGCATAAGTTTTTAATGCGGTAACCAGGAATGCAATGGCAAAAATTCTCTTCATAATAATTATTTTTCAATCAGATTTTCATCAATTAAATATGTTTCAATCTCAGAAATGTTGGTTGTTCCTTTTTGTTCATTTACAGAAAGTTCTATGATAGTTGCTTCTTTAGTTGGGAAAGTTATTATTCTTTTATGGCCTATAGTTGTACCGTTTATTTCTTTTATTAATTCATGCTTTGCATTCATCAGCCTTAATGTGAACTTTATGCAATGTTGTCCGCTTAATAAATTTTCTTTTAATACAATGCAATTTATTTTTTGAGGTACCCGCAATTCAATGCCCATTGACTGCAATTGTGGAAGAGTTATGGACTCAAAGGTTGAAGTTTCAGCATCGTTTAATTTTTTAGTTACCCGCTTTACATTGTGAGGAACAAAATATCCTGTGCCTTTTTTAGCAAGGTTATTTTTAAAATTAGCATCTCTTAATTTTTTAAAATCTACCAAGGCAGCAGAGTCATATTTTGTAATTAATCCCCTTCCATCAGGAGGGACGTTCAATAATAAGGTTGCGCCTCTTCCCACACTTTTCAAATACAATTCAAAAAGCTGTTGCGGTGTTTTCACCAGGGGATCTTCGTTTTTATGGTAGAACCAGCCGGGGCGTATGCTTACGTCACATTCGGCCGGTATCCAGTTTTTACCATAGATATTTCCAGTGTTTAATGTATCCGTTGATGGCCCACCGGCGCCACGCATAAACCCAGCAGTATCGAGTGTATTCCAGTTTGTTTTTCCTGCAATCCCATTTTCATTTCCCACCCACCTGGTGTCAGGGCCAATATCACTAAAAATTATTGTATTAGGGGAGAGGCTTCTTATTAATTTTTCAAAACGATTAAAATCATACACCTGTTTTTTACCATTAGGGCCTTCTCCATTCGCGCCATCCCACCAAAGTTCCCAAATAGGGCCGTAGTTTGCAAATATTTCCTTCAGCATATTTGCAAACACATCGTTGTATTCGTCTGTTCCATAAGCCGGATGGTTTCTGTCCCACGGTGAAAGATAGACGCCGAACTTTAAGCCATATTTTTTACAGCCTGCGGACAATTCTTTCAAAACATCTCCTTTGCCATTTTTCCAGTTACTTTCTCTCACGGTATGTGTGCTATATTTACTTGGCCAAAGGCAAAATCCGTCGTGGTGTTTGGCGGTAATTATTACTCCTTTGGCTCCTGCTGCTTTTGCAACCCGGCACCATTGATCGCAATCTAGTTGTGTTGGATTGAAAACTTCTTCCTTTTCATTCCCATGGCCCCATTCAAGGTCAGTAAATGTGTTCGGCCCAAAATGAGTGAATAAATAGAACTCCATGTCATGCCATTCAAGTTGTGCCTTAGTTGGCTTAGGTTCTGTGTTATTTGTTTGCGCATGAATTATTCCTGAGCAAAAAACCAAAACAGATACAATAAATATTTTCATTTAATAAATTTTTATTTTTCCGAAAGAATGTATCGTCTCAAAAGTACAGATTGGTTGTTGATGTTAAGTACCAGTAAATTTCATAACCCAGGCATTTTCACATGGAGGATTTTTTTGTAGAGCACCTGGAATGGTTATTATTACCTTATCTCCGTTTCTTTTCCAGGATAACGGTTTAGAATATCCCAGGAGAAAAACTTTGCTTTTTGCTTTCGGTTGTAAAGAATTAAGCTCAATTACTGACGGGATGTTTGTTTCATTATCATCGGGAAGGTAAATAGCATAAATAGTATTAGCCTTTCGTGTATAGGCAATTTTTTCTTCCCGGTATGGGGCAACACTTCTTGTTCCATAAATGGCTTCGCTGTTTACATTTATCCATTTGCCCATATCATTCAGGCGGCAGTAGGCGGTATCATCAATTTCTCCTTGTGCGTCTGGCCCTATGTTCAGGATCAGGTTGCCACCTTTTGCCACCACATCGCAAAGCATATTTATAAGTTTTTTCGTGCTCTTATACTTATCATTAGGAACATGGCTCCAGCTCGTGCCCATAGTAATACAGCTTTCCCATGGATAGGATAGATGTCTGTCAGGAATTTGTTGTTCAGGAGTTACATAGTTTTCATATTCCCCGGTCACTGTCCTGTCCACAACTAATAATCCGGGCTGATGAGATTTTCCCATTTTTGCAATCTTAGGCATATCAATATCCTGGTCGTATGGGATTGTTTTTTGCCAGCTGATAGCACTGTCGATGGATTTATATGGCCTTACCCATCCACCATCCAGCCATAAAATATCAACACTTCCATAATCAGTAAGCAGCTCCTGCATTTGTGTATATGTGAAATCTTTAAACTTCTCCCAGCGCTCAGGATATTTCTTTGTATCGTATGTAGGGTTCCTGTCTTTTGGCGGGAAGTAAGACCACCAGTAATCCGGCGCATGCCAGTCTGGTTTTGAAAAATAAATGCCTGTCATGAATCCGTCCTTTCGAAAAGCTTTTAATATTTCATCCGTTACATTGCTTCTCGGATTTTTTGCGAAAGGAGATTTAGTGTCAGTGATTTTATAATCAGTTGTTTTTGTATCAAACATGCAAAAGCCATCATGATGCTTTGCCATAGCCAGCATATATTTAAAGCCTGCAGCCTTTGCCGCATCCGCCCATTTAGCGGGATTGAATTTTACAGGGTTGAAAACTGTTTGCAAATTTTCATAAGCTTTTTTGTATTCATACCAATTGGCTGCATAAGGTCCGCGTCGCTGGCACCAGCCTTCATCTTCGGGGCAAAGGCTCCAGCTTTCCACGATTCCCCATTGACTGTAAGTGCCCCATGTAAGCATAAGACCTAATTTATTATCCTGCCATTCATTTAGTTTTTTTAAAACAAGAGAATCTTTTGGATAAACATAATTTAAAGTCTGCTCGCTATGTTGCTGTGCGTTTGTACCTGATAAATAAAAAAATGCAGCGGTAAGTAAAAATAACTTTCTAATCATCGTGTGTTGTTGCTTTTTGTTTACTTGTTCCCAGCCCATCAATTCCTAATTCAACAATATCTCCTGCTTTTAAATAAAGTGGAGGCTTCATGCCTAATCCGACGCCGGCAGGGGTTCCTGTTGAAATAATATCACCTGGTAGTAAAGTCATATATCGGCTGAGATACGAAATAATGAAGGGTATCTTAAAAATTAAATTTGAAGTATTACCATCCTGCATGGTTTTTCCATTAACGGTAAGCCATAGCCGAAGATTATCCACGTCATGTATTTCATCTTTTGTAGCGAGCCAGGGACCAATAGGTGCAAATGTATCGCAGCTTTTTCCTTTAACCCACTGACCACCATGTTCGAGTTGAAATGCTCGTTCGCTATAATCGTTGTGTAGACAGTAACCAGCGATATAATCCATTGCATCATCTTCACCCACGTAGCTTGCTTTAGTCCCTATTACTACGCCGAGCTCAACTTCCCAATCTGTTTTTTCACTGTTCCTGGGAATTACAAGGTTGTCATTGGGACCACAAATAGCTGAGGTGGATTTAAAAAAGATAATAGGCTCTTTTGGCAGGGCCATATTACTTTCAGCGGCATGATCCGCATAATTTAAACCTATACAAATGATTTTAGAAGGCCTTGCTACGCAAGCGCCAAAGCGCTGTTCTTTTTTTATCTCAGTTAATGCCTGCACATCTCTGGTAGCATTAGCTAATTTTTGTAAACCGTCGTTGGTAAAAAAATCTTCGTTGTAATCTTTTACGATTGCTGAAGTGTCGTACCATTTGTCGTCAATAATAATGCCCGGCTTTTCATTTCCATGTTCTCCGAATCGAATAAGTTTCATTTGTGTAGTGTTTTATTTTGTTTCCAATTGAATTATTGTATCTATATTATTTAGTGTAATGCCTTCAAGGTTTACGGTAATTCCTTTTTTGTCCTGTTTAAATTTTACTGGCTTCTCACTCAACATCATTTTGCAATTCATTACTTTTCCTGGTAAACCTTCAATTTGAATAAAGGATTGCTCAGGCTTTTTTAAAATATGGAGATAGGTTGTTTTATCTTTCGCTGTTACAACGCCCCAATCCTGCGGCGGAATTAAATTTCCCGTAGTACCATAAATGCTTTCGCCATATTGCTGAAGCCATTTCCCAATTTCATGTAACGTATCCACAAACTCCGGTTGTATTACACCGTTAGGCATGGGACCTACATTCAATAAAAAGTTTGCATTGCGGCCGGACGCATTTATGAGATAATGTACAAGCTGATTTACCGATTTATAACTCGTGTCGGTAATATTAAATCCCCAGGAATTGTTCATGGTTTCGCATGTTTCAAGTGGCATTTTTTGAGATGTTTCCTGGAAGCTTAAGCCGGATTTATTTTCTCCCGGAAGATCTCTTTCAAACATCTGAAAATCTTCCCCGGGAAAAGGGGTGAGGTGATGATTGTTGCCAACTAAACATTGCGGTTGCAGCTGGTGTATTAATCCATAAATTTCAGTATAATGCCAGTCTATTCTTGAAGAGCGGTCTGTTTCTCCTTCTGGGTTTGTCTGGTCCCAATGCCCATCAAACCAGATGCCTGTAATTTCTCCATAATTGGTTAACAGTTCGGTCAATTGATTTTTCATAAACTGTAGGTAGCTTGCATAATTTCCATTACCTTTTCTTCCTGTGCCCTGGCCGGTACGGCCGCTTTCATGGGGATAATCAGCTCTCCTCCAGTCAAGCAATGAATAATATAAAAAAAGCTTAATGCCTTGTTTGTGACATTCATCAGAAATTAGTTTTACAATGTCTTTTTTATATGGAGTATTCATAATATTAAAATCAGAATACTTTGTATCCCACATACTAAAGCCATCGTGATGCCGAGTGATCAGGGTGATATATCTCATGCCGGCGTTCTTTGCCATGCTTACCCATTGTTGAGCATTGAATTCAGTAGGATTAAAAAAATCCATGAGCCTTGTGTAATTCTCTACAGTGATGTTTCTTTGGTTCATTACCCATTCACCCGACCCTGGAATACTGAACGGTCCCCAGTGAATGAACAGGCCAAACTTCGCATCGCGGAACCATTCCCTTGCTTTTATATTTTCAGCCGTTGGAGTATACGTTTGTGCTTGTGTGTTACAGCATAAAATCAAAAAGCAAAAGACAGTAAGTAAATATCTCATTTTTAATTATTAAGTTTTACGAATCCACCGTCAATGGGATAATCATTGCCGGTTATAAAGGATGCTTCATCACTACATAAATATAAAGATAGCGATGCAACTTCTTCGGCTTTCGCCATACGTCCAATCGGTTGTGTCTTTGATAATTTCGCAAACATTTCTGCTTCACTGCCTGGGTAATTCTTTGCAATGAAACCATCTACAAATGGTGTATGCACCCGTGCGGGAGAAATGGAATTGCAACGAATGTTTTCATGTAAGTAGTCTTTTGCAACGGATAATGTCATTCCCAGGATAGCTCCCTTGGCTGTGGAATAAACAAATCTATCCGGTATGCCTACCAATGCCGCGACTGATGCCATATTTATTATCACGCCTCCGTTATTTTGTCGTAAATGAGGTATGGCTGCGTAAATACAGTTATAAGCACCTTTCACATTTACATTCATTACACGGTCAAAATCTACCTCGGATGTGGTATCAGCTTTACCCACGTATGCAATGCCTGCATTATTTATCAATATATCTACTGCACCAATTTTCGCAAAAGTTTCTATTACTTCCTTTTGCTCTACAACATTGCATTCATGTATAAACACTTTTCCGTCCAATGATGTTATTTCATTCGCAACATTGCTGGCGGCATCATTATTCAATTCGATGATGTGTACCGTGGCACCTTGTTTTGCGAATAAAGTGGAGATCGCTTTTCCAATACCACTGCCTCCACCGGTAATTACTGCTACTTTATCTTGTAATGAGAACATAGTCACTATCGGGTTGAAATAAAATTGTTTTTAAAAAATAAACACAATGATTTTTTTTGAATTAAAAATCGGAAGTTAAACAATTACATCGGTCGAATAATTGACTTTACAAATTTGATGAATAATTATTGAAAATATCAATCGTCAAATCCATTTACCTTTTTTGTAAAGAACATTCCATATGAATAAATAGTGTTTCACTGTGGTTGATTACAATAAAATGAGTACTTTAATACGGTTACCATATTTCGCTACTTTTAAATGATGCATTATGAAAGGAATGGCATTGCATTGGCAGATACTGATTGGCCTTCTCATCGGAATCTTTATTGGTTATTTTTTTTCTGACTATACTCATTATGTACGATGGATGGGGGACATATTTTTGAGATCTTTGAAGATGATCATTGTCCCTTTGCTGCTCACTTCCATTATGTCGGGCATTATCAATATCGGCAACCCAGCGGGACTTGGTAAGATCGGGCTGAAAACAATGGGTTATTATTTGGTCACAAGCCTGCTTGCTATAATAACGGGTCTGCTTATTGTAAACCTGGTGCAGCCGGGTATTGGTGCGGATCTCGGTTTCAACCAGCCTGTCGAGGGCCTGGAAGCCGCCAGCGCCAACTTTGGTCAAACGCTATTGAATGTGGTTCCTGAAAATATTTTCAGGGCATTTAGTAATACGGAGATGTTGTCAATTATATTCTTTGTTTTCCTTGCAGGTATATTTGCGACACGTCTTTCAGAACCATATGCAGGGGTAATTAAACTGGGAGTGAATGCGGGGTTTGAACTTATAATGAAGATTACCAATTTTGTAATCCGTTTCACTCCACTTGGTGTGCTGGCAATTATTGCAGGCGTGGTAAGTGATAACATGAGTGAACCAGGCGCCCTTGCCGGTGTAATGCAACGAATGGGATTGTACATGCTGTCGGTTATAAGTGCCCTGGTTATTCATGCATTTATTACCCTGCCATTACTTCTCCGCTACATAGTTAAGGTAAATCCACTAAAACATTTTAGATCAATGAGCATACCATTGGTAACCGCTTTTTCCACATCTTCTTCATCTGCAACATTACCCTTGACGCTCGAGGCACTTCAAACGAAGGGAGGCGTTTCCAACAAGATCAGCAGTTTTGTGTTGCCACTTGGAGCTACCGTTAACATGGATGGTACTGCTCTCTACGAATGTGTGGCAGCAATATTTATAGCACAGGCCTATGGGGTGGACTTAAGTTTTCTTCAACAAATACTTGTAGTGTTTACAGCACTGCTTGCATCAATTGGTGCCGCCGGTATCCCTACGGCAGGATTGGTAATGATCACGGTAATTTTATCTGCCGTGGGATTACCGCTGGAAGGAGTGGGGCTCATCATAGCAGTTGACAGGATACTGGACATGTTTCGTACAGCCGTAAACGTATGGAGTGATTCCTGCGGTACAGCTATCATAGCCGCTTCCGAGGGCGAGCAACTAATAACCAGGGTGCAGGTTATTTAACTTGGAAATTTAATAAGTGTTTTATAGATGAATCTGACAACAGGGCCAAACTTTATGTGTTTAGAAAGTTTAAACTATCATCGAGTGGAGTCATCTTTGGCATTAGCAGGTGTACAAATCCCAATATAAGTAAGTAAGAGAACCCTGCTATCATAAATGCCCAAAAGTAACCTGAATTTCCGGCCGTATCAAGTACCGCACCTAAGGCGATATCTGCAATTATGGCGACCGCCACTCCAACCATTTTGCCAATTCCGATAACAGAGGCAATTGCTTTTTTGGGGAACACATCAGGAACAAGTGTATAACTATTAATTGACCATGATTGATGTCCGGCAGCAGCAAGGCCAATTAAAAAGACAGCAATCCATTTATTCGAAATAACAGGTACAATACTTACCGGCAAAATAATAATTGCACAAACCAACATTGTTATTTTCCTTGCCTTATTTATTGACCAGCCTTTTTTTATTAGTTCTCCTGAGGCATATCCCCCAATAAGACTACCGGCATCAGCCATGATAAAAATAACCAGGAAAGGAAGTCCGATGTTATTAATATTTACTGCAAACTGATCGGCAAGGAATTTTGCTCCCCAAAAAAGGTAAAACCACCAAACACCATCAGTTATAGTAGTTAAAGAGAAAGCCCAGGTCTCTTTTTTAGATAAGAGTTTTACCCAGGGAATTTTTTGTAAAGTTTCTTCTTCAGAATCGCTGTTGATGTACGCCAACTCCTTCTTTGATAATTTTGGATGTGCTTCAGGTTTGTGATATGTTTTCAGCCATAAAAAAACCCATAAGGAACTGAGCAATCCGGTAATAAGAAACGGTACCTGCCAGTGATTGCCTTCGACGGTAACGATAGCTCCAACTACAAATGGTGCTAAAATTGCCCCAACACTGGTCGATGCATCAAAAATGCCTGTAGCAAAAGCCCGGTCTTTTTTAGGGAACCATTCTGCTACCGTCTTAATTGCCGCGGGGAAATTCCCGGACTCTCCAATTCCCAGTCCGAAACGTGCTACAATAAACCCAATCAAACTAAAAGCTGGCCTGACTGCCGCATGCAACATGCCGAATATGCTCCAGATAACAATGGAAATGGTATATCCTATTTTAGTGCCCATCTTGTCAATAATACCGCCCATGAATAATAAACCGATTCCATAAGCAATTTTGAAGGACACCATTATTGCAGCATAATCTTTATTTGACCAATCAAAAAGTTTTTGCAACGTCGGGGCCATCACACCAATGATACTGCGATCAAAATAGTTGATAGTTGTGGCCATAAAAACCAATGCAAGAATCCTGTAGCGATAACTTCCAATTTTTTTATTTATTTCCTGCATTATAACTAGTCTTTATAAAGTAAGGTTAACACTCATGTTTTTTTGCCCTCGTTGGTAAACTTCTTCCTTTATTTGGCAACCAATAGATGGTCCACGATCTCTTCTTTTGCACGATCCCAGTACAGCTTTTTGCCTTCACGATAAGCTTGTGTAGCCATTACACTAGCTATGGAATGCCAGAACCCGGTATGAATATTTCCGTTGGGGATAGTGTCTCTGTCCCTCATACAATCAATCCAGTTGTTGAGATGAAAAGGCATGTTATCACTTACGTTAACAGGGCCAACTTTCATCTCATATTCCTTCGTAGTCACTATTTCAGCTTTACCGCTTTTTACGGCTTCTTTCAGCCCCTCATAAAAATCAAAGCCTCCGGGCAGGTGCTGATGTTCGGGAATAAAAAACCATCGTGAACTACCTTCTCCTCCATGGGCAAATAAAGTTCCTTCTTTTCCCCTGATACAGGTGTAATCACCAAAACTGCTTGCAAAATTTGTGGCGTAGGAGTATAAAAACTTCTTATCATCGTACGTTGCCAATGCTTGAAAAGTATCGGGATTCTGCCGGATGTCAGGCCAGCCAAATATTCCTCCGTTTGCTACCATTGAATCAGGAATAGCGGTATCTGTATAGAAATGAACTAACCCGCTACCGTGGCTCATCCATTGAGAAGTTATTCCACCGGAGTAATCACGAAATATTCTGAATTCAAAATATTTCCATGGATCGAACGGTACATATGGCTTACCTAAAAGCCAACGGTTCCAGTCTGTATCCTCTTCCCTGATTGCAGCCACATCGGGATCATTTGGAACATGCCAGCGAGGTTGATTGTCATTCCAAACCTGTTCTATTTTTGTAATTTGTCCCACTTTCCCGGAACGAATCATATCACGTACTTTTAATTGTATCGGGTCACTCACCCACTGTGATCCCAGTTGTACAACTTGTTTGGACGCGAGAACTGAGCTTCTTGCGAGCTTGGCATCCTCCACATCTGTTGCCATAGGTTTTTCACAATAACAGTCTTTGCCAGCCTTAACAACTTCTGCTAAAAGTTTTGCATGTTGAAAATCTCCGGTGGCAATCATTACCGCATCCAATTCTTTCATATTGAGCAGATCTTCCGAATATTTAAATTGCTTTACGTCTGTGTCAAACAATTCTTTACAATTTGCAGCTGCTTTTTGTTTATTGAGTTTCCAAATATCACATACGGCAACCACGCCAAGATTTTTATCTTTAGCGGATGCTTTTACCATACTTTGATGATCGCTGCTGCGAGTTCCGCATCCTAAAAATCCAATGTTGATCCGGTCATTCGCACCAATAATTCTTTTGTAGGAAGATGCGCTCATTGATGAAGCGGCCGATGAAACAGCTACACCGAAAAGCCCGGCTGATGATTGACCAATAAAATCTCTTCGTGAAACACTTTTTTTAGCCATATTTTTTTGTTTTAATAATTAACTTATTTAATCGTCATTCAACTGACCCTTTCCCAGGCTAGCAGAAACCGTCGGATATTTTAATGGTGTGATGGCATCAGTTTAGGATAGCAGCAATTACGTGTACTTTCTTTTCGGAACACAAGATATTAAACAATGTGTATAATTAAATTCCTGGAAAACTTTAGAGTTTAGGAAAACTATAATGTATTGGAAAAGAAACTATATTGTATTCGAAAAGCTTTCTTCAGGCCGCAATTAATTAATATGGTTGATTTACGAATGCCAACATTCTAATTAGGATTGACACAATTAAAACTTATTTATGAAGCTATCTGAGTCTTTGCGAAAAGCCGTTCTTTATTTATTTATTAGTATGCCCTTTTATGTCGAGG
>JBKJRY010000380.1:0-2917 GCA_046593045.1 Chitinophagaceae bacterium
GCTGAAATAACAAAAGAACTTATTCAGCTCATTAAGTTTCTTCAGTTAAACAGTGCCCCGGATAAAGACAGTAAATTAAAATTTAAAAGCCTGCTGGTTGCACAATTTAATATGGTGGAAGAACTTGAAAAGCTTATTAATAATGAGATTGAAAAAGCAAAACGCGGAGAACCGGCACTGATTCGAATAAAGATTAACAACCTGGAAGAGCCTTATTTCATAAACCTGCTGTACAAGGCGGGGAAGGCGGGTGTAAAAATCGATTTAATCGTGAGAAGTATTTGTTGCCTTGTGCCCGGTATCCCTGGCGAAAGTGACAATATCACCGTGAAGCGGATCATCGACCGGTATCTTGAGCATTCAAGAATTTTATGCTTCGGCACCGACGAAAATGTGGAAGTGATTATGGGCTCAGCGGACCTTATGACACGCAACCTGAGGCACCGGATTGAAGTATATGTACGAATTAAGAATGAAGCATGCAAAAAAGAACTGTTGCAATATTTTACTATACAATGGCGAGATAATGATAAGGCCGTTGTGCTGCTACCGGGATTCATGCAGAAAAGAATCTCAACAGGTAATGAAATAAAAATCAACGCTCAACAGGCGATTTATAGCTATTTAGAAAATAAAGAATGAAAGACGTAAGAAAACTATTTAATATCTCCCATGTAAATAAGCTTCGGCTTAAAACCGTTATCCTGATTGCATTACTTTGGACCATAATAGATTTAGTGATAGTACTGCTGCGCACAGATAACCAGCCGCGTAATACCAGTTTCTGGTTTAGAGAAGGCATTATGTTTTTAGTAAGTTTTGTTATGGGATATCTTTTTGTGTACCGGCTTCGCAAAATGTCAAGAAGATACCCGCTTTGGCTAAGCTTTTTAATTAAAAGCATTATCCTGCTTGGCTCCGCTTTCGTACTCACATTTATTATACAATACGCCAACTCAATTTTTATTTTAAACCTTGATCCACAAAAAGCATTTGGTCTGATCGAAGCCTATGCCCTTCACAAGAACTGGCTTTTGCAAAAGATCATATACTGGATGATCATTTTTTTTGTAACGCAGCTTATACTTATCATTAATGAAAAATATTCACCGGGTGTATTCCTCGATATATTGGCGGGAAGATATATTAATCCCAAAATAGAAAAAAGGATTGTAATGTTTATTGATCTTAAAGATTCCACACCTATTGCGGAAAAACTTGGACATGCTCAGTATTTTGAATTTATACGGGATTTTATTTACAGGGTATCACAGGCGCTTATTGAATTCGACGCAACTATTTATCAATACGTAGGCGATGAGGTTGTGTGCTCATGGTTATTTGAAGGCAGGAATACAAGGAAGTGCCTTGGTGCAGTAATCGAGTGCAGAAAAAATATCCAAACAAAAAGTGAGCATTTCAGGAGAAAATATGGTATCGTACCAGAATTCAGGGTAGGTATTCATGTAGGCGAAGTCACGGTTGGTGAAATTGGCGTAATAAAAAAGGATCTTGCAATGAGTGGTGATACGATGAATACTACGGCACGTATTCGAAGTGCCTGCAACGAATTAAACCATCATTTTATAGTTTCAAAAGATTTCGTAGATAATATAGATTTACAAAAATGGCAGACCGAAAGCCTTGGCATGGTTGAGTTGAAGGGCAAAGGAAGGAGTATTGAATTATTTACTTTAAAGATTTAGTTTGATTTTATATTTGCGTAAGTTTTTGGGGGCTTTCTACTGATAAACAGTTTCTCTTATTTGCTTAAATGAAAACGCTCTTTTTAGATTACTTGATTTACTCTTATTTAATTAGCTCACCTCTTTTTTAATTCGCAATAGACGTAAGTCTTAAAACCTCCAGTGCTAAAGAAAAATATCGGTTTTCCGATAATATAATGTTTGGTTTAGATTTTGATTACCATAATAAAAACTTTCCCTTATAAATATAAATGGAAACAGCTAAGCCAACTGCACCAAAGAAGAAAAGATCAATTCTGGCAAAAACCGGGCGTGTTGTTGCATGGATAGTCGCATCATTAATCCTGCTCGTTATTCTTGTTCTCATTCTGATCCAGGTTCCCGACGTGCAAAATTTTGCCCGAAAAAAGATTGTAAGTTATCTTGAAAATAAATTACACACCAAAGTTGAAATTGGGAAGCTTGATATTGCTTTTCCAACAGCGCTTTCACTTCAAAGAGTTTATATAGAAGATCAAAACAAAGACACACTTTTGTATGGAGGAGAGCTTAAGCTGGATATAAGTATGTTACGGCTTATTAAAAGTGATATTGAAATACAGGAAATTTCGCTTAGCAACATTACTGCGAAAATAAGAAGAGTTCCGCCAGATTCGGTTTTCAACTTTCAGTTCATTATGGACGCTTTCATGGGCGAGCAAGCGAAGGAAAACACAAACCAGGATTCATCAACATTGCAATTGAATATTGATAGAATTCTTGTTAATAATACCAGGATAGTTTATTACGATCCTTATACGGGAAACGATATGGATCTTACTTTTGGACATCTTGATGCCAAAATATACACCTTCGATCCCAACCACCTGTTGTTTAATGTTCCTTCAATAAAATTAGACGGACTTCATGGCCATTTCAATCAACTGAAACCTTTGCAAAAAACAGTAGAAAAAATTGTTGCCGAAGCCTCCGCAAAACCTGGTAACTTTCTTCAATTCATAAATGAAGAAATACATTTAAGTAACGTAAATGTTGCTTTTAACAGTGAGCCTTCGCATCTTAAGTCTTCCTACATAATCGGCGATCTTACTATTAATCCAAAAACATTTGACCTTAAACGGAGCATTATTACACTGGATAGAGCACATCTTAGTAATTCAACAATAACTGTTGAAACTGATTCAAAACAGGTAAAGGTAGCACCAAAAGAT
>JBKJRY010000021.1:0-5926 GCA_046593045.1 Chitinophagaceae bacterium
AGATTAGCCGATGCGACTGAGTGGCTGGGAAAACTCCCCGCTGCAAAAGATTGCCGCATCGGCTATTTTGGTGCCAGTACAGGCGCTGCATCTGCTTTGCAGGCGGCAGCACAATTAGCTGAAATTGGTGCAGTGGTTTCAAGAGGTGGCCGACCCGACCTGGCAATGGATTATTTAGAGAATGTGAAAGCACCCACACTTTTAATTGTTGGTGGCCTGGATACTGAAGTAATAGCGTTAAACAAACAGTCATTTAAAAAATTACACTGTCTAACGGATTTGATAATAGTGGAAGGCGCCACGCATTCATTTGAAGAAGAGGGAATGATGGATAAAGTAGCGGAACTGGCTTCAGCATGGTTTGAAAAATATTTGCAACATTAAAAATTTAATAAAAATGTTAGGTGAATTAAACAGCAGTCAGATTGAAAATGTATTGCAGGGTGAAGTGATTGGCCGGATTGGTTGCCATGCAAATGATACCACTTATGTAGTGCCGGTAAGTTATGTGTATGATGGTGTGTATGTGTATGCACATACAAAAGAAGGATTAAAGATTGAAATGATGCGTACAAACCCAATGGTTTGTTTTGAAGTGGATGTAATGGAAAATATGAGTAACTGGCGCAGTGTGATTGCCTGGGGAAAATTTGAAGAGATAAAAAAACCGGAAGAACGAAAAGCCGGCATGCAAAAATTAATTGACAGGATTATGCCGCTGATGACAAGTGAAACAACACCTCACCATGCAATGGTAGAAGCACATGCAAAAGATGTGGGCAATATGCCCGGCATTGTATTTAGAATAAAATTGAATAAAAAAACAGGCCGGTTTGAAAAGCAATAAAATTAAATTTATGTTTCAGAATAGAATAGAAGCCGGTTTACTGCTGGCAGCAAAATTGAAAAAGTATAAAAACGATCCTGGAATCGTATTAGCTGTGCCACGAGGTGGCGTGCCTGTTGCCTATGCAGTTGCAAAAGAATTGGGCTTTCCCATAGAAGTGATTCTTACCAAAAAAATTGGCCATCCTATGAATAAAGAATATGCCATTGGGGCGGCCAGCCTTGCCGATTACTTTATTATTCCACACGAAAATATTTCGGAAAAATATATTCAGCAGGAAGTAGAAAGGATACGTACCAGGCTGAAAGAAATGTATAAAATATTTATGGGCGACAGGGAACCGGAAAACCTGAAAGGAAAAACAGTAATTGTAATTGATGATGGCATTGCAACGGGTAATACACTGATGGGTACTGTAAACGTATTACGGAAAAGCAAACCGGGTAAAATTGTAATTGCAGTGCCTGTTGCATCAAAAAGCGCTGTAAATAAATTATCAAGTGAGGTGGACGAAGTAATAGCTTTATTGATACCGGAGGAATTTTACGGTGTTGGCGCATTTTATGAAGATTTTGAACAGGTAAGTGATGAAGAAGTAATGTTATACCTGGGCAAATTGAGAGAATTAAGAAAAGCGGGATAAATATTGTTTTCTTTTAAAGATATATAGTATTGCATCTGTAGGAATGATTTATGGGTATGATTGGTATTGGGTGTAAAGGTTACTGCCGAAGATATACAGGTGGGTGTTTCTCCAGGCTAGCGCAAAACAGTTGCAGAAGCAGTTGTTAATGGGCTGAAATGGCATACCATGATTCCTGAAGAAAAAATTAAAGTGAGTGTGGATGATGGTATCGTCAAATTAGAAGGCGAGGTAGAGTGGGAATATCAACAAGCAGGGCAAAATCAGCAATTGAAAATTTAACAGGTGTACGATTTGTCTCCAATTTTATAAATATAAAACCAAAAATAAGTTCATCCGACATTCAGAAAAAAATCAATGCTGCTTTTCATAGGAGCGCTTCCATTGATTCTAATAGAATTAATGCAGAAGTTTTGGGAAGCACGGTTAAACTTACCGGTATTGTTAGCTCATTTGCTCAAAAAGAAGATGCAGAAAATGCTGCATGGTTTGCGCCAGGTGTTACCAGTGTTGATAGTAAGTTAGTAGTTAATGAGCCGGAATATTCTTTTGAAGAATAATAGAAGCAGAATGGAAAATCTAAAAGGTAAATGGCCTTAATTCTTCTGAAGGCAATCTCAATTTCCTTGGTTAAGACATCTTTTTAAAACTTTATTTTCTTACAGAATTTCTTTTTGGTCAATAAATTTTTAGTAACATAATTTGCAGGCTTTAACGAGTCTGCCTTTCTTTTAAAGAACAGGAAATTAATTCTTATTTAAAGGAAGCACAAATAAAACCAGGTTATGGCAGAAACAATCCCAAAATCAGCTCTTAATGATATCGGTCAACTTTCCCGTTTTGCAGGCCGCTTCTTTTCTCAATGGTTTAAGCCCCGGTATGAGATAAACGAATTTTTTAAACAGTGCTACACTATAGGATACAAATCTTTTCCTTTGGTGGCTCTAACAGGGTTTATAATGGGGCTGGTAATCACTATGCAGCTTCGTCCTTCTATGGTTAGCTATGGTGTAGAGTCTCAATTGCCCGCTATTATTGGAATTGCAATAGTCAGAGAAATTGGTCCTGTAATTACGGCTTTAATTTTTGCCGGAAAAATTGGTTCAAGCATTGGGGCGGAATTAGGCTCCATGAAAGTAACCGAACAAATAGATGCCATGAAGGTGAGTGGTACCAATCCTTTCAAATACCTGGTAGTTACAAGAGTAATGGCTACCACCTTTATGCTTCCGGTGCTTGCTATTCTAAGCGTTTCCATTTCGTTGTATGGCGCTTATATTGGCATAAACATTCGTGGCAATACCAGCTTTAATTTATTCTGGACACAGGTTGTTGACAATCTTGCATTTTATGATGTGCTTCCTGCATTTATAAAAACTTTTTTCTTTGGTTTTGCTATTGGTATCATAGGTTGTTTCAAAGGATATGACACTAAGAAGGGTACAGAAGGAGTGGGCCGCAGCGCCAACTCTGCGGTGGTTGTATCATCCATTGTGGTTTTTATTTTGGACCTACTTGCAGTACAGATAACAGATTTATTTGGGTTTAATTAAAAAATTATTTTAAGATTTCAACCCCGGTTTTTGAAGAGATAAATTCTCTTTTGAAGATAAGTATATGATGCCAGAAAATAAGACAATATTAAAAGATGCAATAGGGAAACCTGGTGAGCCTGTATTAACCATCCGCAATCTTTATAAGTCCTTTGGAACTAACCATGTGATCATTGATTTTAATATGGATTTATATAAAGGAGAAAATGTGGTGGTACTGGGCAAATCCGGTTCAGGAAAATCTGTATTGATCAAATGCATTATAGGGCTGTTAAAGCCTGATAAAGGAACCATCATGATGTTTGACATAAATATTCCTGATTTAAATGATACAGAACTTGATAAAATAATGGCAAAAGTTGGTTTCCTTTTTCAGAGTAATGCCTTGTACGACTCTATGACAGTAAGGGAAAACCTTGAATTTCCTTTACGAAGACATGGGATAAAACTTTCACACGAGGAAGTCAATGCGGTCGTAATGGAGGCTCTTGAAGATGTAGGGCTTTCTCATACGGTAGATATGATGCCTGCGGAATTATCAGGGGGTATGCGCAAAAGGATCGCGTTGGCCCGTACGCTCATTTTAAAACCAGAAATAATTTTATATGATGAGCCTACTACCGGCTTAGATCCTATAACCGGTAAAGAGATAATCGGGTTGATGTTAGAGATACAAAAAAAGTATAACACTTCATCCGTCATTATTTCTCACGACATGAATTGTGTAAGGATTGCAAGTGACCGTATAGTTCTGTTGATGGACGGAAAATGTTATGTGAGCGGAACCTATGAAGAACTAATAAAAAATGAAGATTCGAGAGTGAAACAATTTTTTGAATAGATCTTTAAACAAATGTTACAAATGGCTAAAAAAGCGATGAATAATATAAAACTGGGTGCATTTGTACTGGCGGGTTTAATCTTTCTAATATTACTCTTATACCTGATAGGCAAGAACCAAAATATGTTTGGTTCTAATTTCATTTTAAAAGCAAAATTTGAAAATGTGCAGGGATTAAAAACCGGTAATAATGTTCGCTACGGCGGAATAGATGTAGGAACAGTAAAGAAAGTGAATATCCTGAATGACACCATGATGGAAGTGGTCATGACTATTGATGACAGGATGAAATCAATTATTCATAAAAACGCCCTGGCTGCTATCGGCACCGATGGATTGGTTGGTAATAAAGTAGTTAACATGGTCTCGGGTAAGCAATCATCTGATATAGTAGAAGATGGTGATATCCTGGCAACAAAAAAACTTATTGATACAGACGAAATGCTTCAAACTCTTAGCAAAACAAATAATGATATCAATACTATTGCTGAGGAAATGAAGACCGCAATGCAACGCATTAATAGCAGTGAAGCTTTGTGGGGCCTTTTAAGTGACAAAGAGTTACCAAAAGATGTGAAATTATCAGTAGCAAATATTCGCCTGGCAACTGTAAAAGCAAGTAGAATGGTAAATGACCTATACACAATAATTAATGATGTAAAAAAAGGAAAGGGCTCTGCAGGAGTAATACTTACTGACACAGCTCTGGTATATAATCTGAATGAAGCTATACTTAAAATTCAAAATGTCGGAGACTCCGCAGGCGCATTACTGAATCAAATTACCACAACCGTGGCAGGAATTAAAACGGATATAAATAGTGGCAAGGGTCCCGTAAATGCATTGCTGAAAGATTCTATGATGTCGGCCAAAATAAACAACAGCCTTGATAATATTCAGAAGGGCACAGATGGCTTTAACCAAAGTATGGAAGCCATAAAACATAGTTTCCTGTTTCGTGGATATTTTCGCAGACTGGAAAAAAAATTACAAAAAGAAAATAAAGCAAATGCTGATTCCCAATATCATTTTTGAATATGGTTGTTTTCAAAATTAAATTACGTTTCAGGGATTAAAATAGCAGGCAAGAAATCAGAAATGAATCCCTAATTTGTTATCCTGATATGCCACGAAAAAAATCAATAGCTTCAAATTCCTATACCGCTGCAAACCAGGTTAAACTTATCAGGGCCGGCAAGGAATATTTTGATGTTCTTCTACAACTAATTTATGAAGCAAAAGAAAATATTCATATTCAAACCTACATTTATGATGATGATGAAACAGGCCGCTTAGTAGCTGATGCACTGAAAGATGCGGTGAAAAGAAATGTGGATGTTTACCTTATGGTAGACGGCTATGCTTCGCAAGTAATGTCACAATCTTTTATTGATGAATTGAGAAGGGCCGGAATTCATTTCCGTTTTTTTAAGCCAATTTTCAAAAGCTGGTATTTTTATTTTAGCAGGCGTATGCACCATAAAGTGGCTGTGGCTGATGCGAAATACGCTATCGTAGGTGGTGTAAATATTGCCAACCGATATAACGATATGCCCGGAAGGCCAGCCTGGCTTGATTTTTCGTTGTATGTTGAAGGTGAAATTGCAAAACATCTTTGTGTACTTTGCTGGAAAACATGGAAAGGGTACCCGCTTAATATGGGTATAACACCATGTGAAGAAAAACAAATCAATTTTTCAATTCCTCGGGAAAATCAAAGCGAAGTGAGGATGCGCCGGAATGATTGGGTACGTCATAAGAATGAGATTTCAGCAACCTATATTGAAATGCTGCTTAAAGCACAAACACAGGTAACTGTTTTATGCAGCTATTTTTTACCGGGTAGGGTCATCCGCCGAGAGATGGTTCATGCTATAAAACGTGGCGTTAGCATCAGAGTGATTGCTGCCGGCCCTTCAGATGTGATGCTGGCAAAATATGCAGAGCGATGGTTATATGACTGGCTATTACGAAATGGAATTGAACTGTATGAATACCAAAAAAATATTTTGCATGGCAAAATTGCTGTCTGTGATGATCGG
>JBKJRY010000161.1:0-12222 GCA_046593045.1 Chitinophagaceae bacterium
CTCTTTTCCACACTACGTGCAGAACTGAGGCTTATTTAGTCATATAGCTTGCGATATTGGGGTATATTATCTTCCATTCACAATCACCTTAAATTTGTTGATTACGGCTTTTTACCTGTAAAACATAGGTAATTTTTGACCCGATTTTGCTGCCAATTAATTTCGCTTCACTTCGCTTCGCCCGATAATGGAACCCATTTCGCAGAGAGATTGGGCTCTTTCATATTTTTATTAAAAGGAAACATAGGCCGTTCAATTCTTTTATAAGTGAGCCTTTCTAAATTCTGATCCACTCCGCCTGGTGTTAGTGCCAATATCCAGTCGGCTCTCATTGCATATAATTCCGGTTCCAGGTAGCCAATTTTTACCACTACAATATCTGCATCACGAGGGTGTAAACCAAGTCGGGTAAAATCAATTTCTTTGTGATAGGGCTTACGTTTCTGAGTAACTATTACATGCACGCTTCCCACTTTAACCACCACTTCTACTTCAGCGTCTTTATCCCCATATTCAATTGATTCAACAATTCCTGAAAGATGTATAGGTGGGGCAAACCTTGAGTCAACTTTTGCTCCTGCATATCCATCAACCTGGTTTCCAATACCTGCCGCTATTGCTTTTTTTACAAGTTCAGGGCCTGGTATTGAAGCATAGATAAGTAAAGGGCCATAATCTTTTTCAAACTCAGAATGCTTGAGTATTTCAGTTAATGTCCAGGTTACATCGCCAGCGCCACCTGCTGTAGGATTATCTCCTGAATCGCTTATAAAAAAGGGATGTACTTTACTTGCGAAGGCTTTAGCAAGGGCTTCTTCAAGAGAGCCAGTAGGCGCTACAAAATCAAAATCATTCCGTACTTCCCAAAACTTCTTTGCCAGTTTTTCTGCTGTCATTTTTACTTTAATACTGTCATCACCGGTCACAATTACAACCGCATGGTTTCGCGGTTCATCAGCCCATGCATAACGTATCCAGATAGCTGCGTCAACTATTCCTTCCTGGTCGGCCCCAGGTGCTACTTGTGCATATAAGCTTTTACCAGGCTCTATCAGTGTGCTTGTTTTTTCACCCGGTAATAAAATAGGAACAGGTATATAAGCTTTATAAGCAGGTTTACCCTTACCACTTTCAATTCTTTCAAGCAGGTTTTCTACCGCACGCTTTGGTATCCATAGCATCTTCATGCGGCGCCATACGATAGCAGGTGATCAGGTCACTGTTTTCTGCCAGTCGCCACGAAACATTTCCGTGAAGATCCATTGATGTGGAGATGATTGTTTTTGCCCCAATCACTTTTCGAATCCTTGTAATAAAATCCCCTTCAGGGTCATCCAGCCCTGTAACACTCATTGCGCCATGTATGTCAAAAAAAAGCCCGTCATAAGGGAGATGTTTTTTTAATGAATCCAGTGTTTTAGTTACCAATGATTCATAGGCTTGACGTGTTACTGCTCCTCCGGGTAGAGCATGACCGGATAGAGTTGGTATCCACACCGCACGTTTCACCATTGGCGAATCTGCGTCAAAAAAAGGATAGCGGGTAAGAACATCCATTCCATATTGAGCATGGAAAGCCCCTTCATCAGTTTGCGCCGGCGAGAAGGTACTCGATTCTATGGCTATACCCGCAATAGCAATACGAGGCAGATTTTGATTGTTCCTATTTAACTATTTTATATTTTTAGTAGAAAAATCAGCTTTTGCAATACCCAAAAAGGTAACCAAAAAGAAGGAAATAATAAGGAGAAATGTATGCTTCATAAATCAAGTTTTTATTTAGTAAGTACTGCAATCAATAACGCGTGGAAATTTTATAAAGCAGAATAATTGGAATGAGCAAGATAAGCCCTTATGGGTTAAAATCATGCGACCATTTGTAATATTATTGAACCAATATTTATTGGCCGCATATTTAAAATGAAAAAAAATAAGGCCAAAATGTATCTGCGTCCTGATTATGTTTTGATCTTCCTACCTTTGAAAAAAAACCTATGGAATATGTAAGATTTGGAAATACAGGAATGAAAGTCTCCAGGATATGCCTTGGCACAATGACTTATGGAAAGCCAACGGACAGGTGGCCCTGGGCTTTGGAAGAAGAGCAAAGCCGCCCTTTTATCAAGAAAGCACTCGAACTTGGTATCAATTTTTTTGATACAGCTGATATTTATTCTTACGGTGCCAGTGAACAAGTAGTTGGCCGCGCATTAAATGATTTTGCCAAACGGGATGAGGTTGTATTGGCGACAAAAGTATTCAATCCTATGGGAGACGGGCCAAATGACAAAGGACTTTCCCGAAAGCACATTATGAGTGCCATAGATGCAAGCCTGCAAAGACTCGGCTCTGATTACGTGGACCTTTATCAAATTCATCGCTGGGATTATGAAACTCCGATTGAAGAAACGATGGAAGCATTACATGACGTAGTAAAAGCGGGAAAGGCAAGATATATCGGCGCTTCAACTATGTATAGCTGGCAGTTTGCCCAGGCACAATATATTGCTGACTTAAACGGGTGGACGCGATTTGTCTCAATGCAGCCACATTATAATCTTGTGTACCGGGAAGAAGAAAGGGAAATGATACCGTTTTGTGTTGATCAAAATATAGCCGTGATACCATGGTCACCCTTAGCCCGGGGACTATTAACCGGTAAGAGATCAAAGGAGAGAAACGAAACAGAGCGTGCAAAAACTGATAAGTTCGGTGAAATTTTGTATGGCGTGGATGCGGACTTTGACATTGCCAACAGAGTAACCGAAGTAGCGAAAGCACAAGGATTGCCCGCTGCACAGGTTGCTTTAGCATGGCTGCTTACCAAACCTGCCATCACTGCTCCCATTGTTGGAGCCAGCAAACCGGGACATTTGGAAGATGCAGTTGCAGCTTTATCTGTAAAATTATCAGAAGAGGAAATTAGAAAGCTGGAAGAACTTTATAAGCCGCACCCGGTATCAGGATTTAATTAGAAAAGATTTTTCTAATTAAAATAAGCTTGGTATTAATGGAAAATTTGCCGTTCAATCTTCTTATTCATTTAAAATAGTTTCAGACTGATGCCCCGGCAAAAGATGACATGCCAGAGTTTAATTTATATGTTGTATTCTCCTTGGGCAAAATATTAGAGTTACTATTTTGGCAGGCAAAATTGATTTTTAATTCGCATCCTGCTCCGGGACTTGAATTGATTGAAATAGTACCATTTAGTAGTGCTGTCCTATTGATAATATTTTTCAGCCCTATGCCATTGCTTTCTTCACTGGAATCAAACCCAATACCGTCATCCTTAATACTAAGTTCCAGAATTTGTTCATCTTGCTTTAAACTTATAAAAATATTAGTGGCCTTTGCATGTTTGAATATATTATTCAATTGCTCCTGTATAATTCTGAAAATGGATAATCTTAATTTTTCACTAATTGTATTTTCATCGGGTATTTGCCAGTCAATATGAAATTTTATATTATCATTTACGAGCTTAATTCTTTCTATTACATCAGCTAAAGAATGCTCTAAACCCACTTCTCCCAACGATGGGGGAAGCAGTGTTTTTGAAAGTTTCCTGATTTCTTCCATGGCATTTTTAATAAGCCCTTTCCCTTCTTTGATAAAATCCAATCTTGATTTCTCGTTACCTACTGCTCCATCCATATAAAGATTAGCAGTGGCTAAAATCTGGTTTATATTATCATGTAATTCTTCTCCAAGCATCGAACGTTCCTGCGCCTGTGCCGTTATTATTGCCGCGTTTATTTCCTGTTGCTTTTTTATTCTTTCTTCGTTGAGTTTTTCTTCAAATAAAACCCTTTCTGTGATATCGTGATTAATACCAATGAGGCCTATCATTTCACCCGCATTGTTTTTGAGAGGAAATTTAGTGCTAAGGCTCCAGCCTGGTTTACCTGTGATATTATCTACATTATGTTCTTCGTGATTAATAATCGGGGTGCCTGTTTCCATAATCTTTTGCTCTTCAATAAAACTTTGTTTGGCGATCATCGTGGGTAAAAAGTCAAAATCAGTTTTTCCTATCATATCAGACTGTGATGTACACCCCGCACGAATAGCAACAGGCTTGTTGCAAAGTATGAACCTGCCTTCCGTATCTTTTAAATAAACCTGGTCAGGTATGTTTTCAATTACCAAACGAAACAATTCACGTTCCTCATTTAACTTCTCCTCTGATCGTTTTCTTTCAGTTATATCCTGTACAATTCCGAATGTTTTTTCCACTTCTCCATATTTTCCTAATATCACCTTTGTTTCCACCCATACATTTTTAATCATGCTTTTTGAGGTAACAATTTTACATTCGTAAGGTACAGGCGGCAGGTATTGATTTTCTCTGCTGATACGCATCATGTATTCTTTATCATCTGGGTGAATATATTCCAAAATACTTTGAAATTGAAAATCAAAAGAAAGCGGATCAATATCAAAAATGCTAAACACTTCATCCGATAAAAAAAGCCTCTCTGTTTTCCTATCTCTTTCCCAACTACCAATATGTGCAATATTCTGTGCCTGGTTTAGTCTTTCATCACTTTGCTTCAGGCTATCACGCATAGTAATAAGTGCTTTGCCCAAAGTATCTTCATCACTTAAGGGCTGAAAACGGCTATTAAAATTTCTGTTGCCTATCTCATCGGCGAAGGCAGCTGTTTCACGTATTCTTTCTGAAAGATTATTCACAGACATTACCATTTCTCCTATTTCATCTTTACCATTATTACCATCTATTTTTTCAGTCACCCCGTTGCCAAGATTATTTATTATATGCCTGATCCTTTTCATTGGCCTGACGATAAGCCTGGACATATATATTGAAAGAAAGATACCAATGGAAATAATGAGTATAGTTAAAACGGCAATTAATATTCTGAGTTTGATAGTAGAACCTACGAGGTTTGCTTCTTCCTGTATCCTGTTATCCTGTTGATGATTAGTAATACTTGTGAGTGAAGATATTAAGCGATCAGACTGCGGAATTATTTTGCTTTTTAATAATTGTTCCGCTGCATTTTTTAATACGGGGTTATTATAGTCTTTAATTTCTTTAATTGAACCTGTAATGTATTTCTCATCCGCTAACAATGATTCAAAACCGGTATAAACGTTTTGCAAACTGTCAACCCATCTTTTTTCCATCCACTGTGGAGAAAGCTTATCCAGGCTCGACTTCAATGCCTCGTACTCAGTATTGTGTATTTTTAATAGCGAAATCTTATCATCTTCGTTTGACTTTAGAAAAACCCAGCTGGTAGTATACATTTTTGATTCGACCAGCATCTTGCTAAGTTCACCCAGTTTCTGAAGTGAAGGATCGGTCACATTAGAAAAATAGTTAGATGATTGTTTATAGTTGTGTAAACTATTGAAAGTAATGAGACCATTTAAAATAAATAGGAATACCAGCAAAAAAAAGCTTCCGCAAATTTTTGTTTTGATACTTATATCCTTTAATCTGTTCATGTAACCATGTTATCATTAAGTTGTTTCAAAAATTCTCATAAAATTTTAAAATCAGGAAGTTCGTTTTCGAAAGGTTTAAGTAGCTATAATGATAAACAGATTATAAGCCAAGAAATTGTGTACATATATAAATAAGGTGCTTAAGATTAAATATTATTACGTTACTTAAAATACACGTTACCAAAGATATTTTACTTAAACAATTGTAATATCCGATGTTTATTTGATCACGGTTAGCATAGAGTTCTTCACGTCATCTATAGTTTTAAGAGAAAGGCACCCTTCAGAATCTTCTACTCTTTCCTTTATGCCGGAACGCCACGGCTAAACGGCCGGGAGATTACAGATTTTGATTTTCCGGTCAAGTTGTTTATATTAGCTAAATCTTACCCTTAAATACCTGCCACCCGGCGGTTTTTATTCACCCCCTGTATCCTACATAAGACTAGTAGCCATATTCTGATTAACAAGAAAATATGAATAGAATATTGCTTATACTCGTCCTACAGGCATTTACGACAAGCCGTACCTGCAGCCAGTCATTTACCGTTGAGGATCTCGTGACTCTCACATCGCTGCCCTCTAAAAATATGGAGCGCTTCATGGCGAAAAACAAATTACCAGTTTCCAAAACAGACCAGCAGGGCAACATCATAACGACAGTGTTTTATCAAAAAAATAAACCCGGGACAAGGGATATTCAAGCAAAACGAAATGTAGCCATGTATGAAAAGGATGCTACCAGATATTATTTGTTACACACCTCCTCGAAAACTGAATACCTCGATGGCCAGGCGATGTTAATCAAAAATGGCTTTTTTTATGACGTAAATAAAAATTTCGCCAAAGAGGCATCAATGCTTTACCAAAAAAGAAATATTTCTATAAGTGCCTTTTCGGAAATAAAAGATGAAGTTCCTGAATATACTTTTGCATTAGAGCAGAAAGAGTTGCCTGATATCTCAAACGTGCGATATGCGGAAGATCTTTTGCAGTTTACATCACATGAATTTTTGGTTAGCTTTTTTGGAAAGTATAATGTTGACAAAGACAAGTATTATTTTTCAGAAAAAGAATTAAGAAAATGTTCTGTCCTGTTTGGGGGCAGCAATCAGCAGGTCGTTTTTGTATGGAAAGATGAAGCGAACCTTAAGAATATTGAATACATCCTCGTCAGTACTATAATACCGACTGAAATAAGCTCCAAATCTAACAAGATGCTAAACACGAATGAGTGGAGTTTAAGAAATGGGATTCACCATGGAACCAATCTCAGGGATCTTCTTAAAATTAACGAGAACGATTTTAAAATTTACGGAAACCCTTCAGGCCTGGCATTTATGATAGAACCAACAAACAATGGAAATATTGACTTTCAGAAAACCGCATTTTTGTTAACCTGCAAAGGATGCAATACTGATATATTATTTGACAAACCATTGATAAGTGCGCTGGATATTGTTAAAAGAGAATTACCTGTATCTGTATTCGATATGATTATTTATCCAGATGTAGCTGAAGAAAATGTCGCGGGAGTTTTGAAAAAATAATACATTTAGTGCATTAGATTTTTTACTCGTTTATATGAATCCACATCTAAGGAAGTACTGTTGTTTATATCTTCTGTCATGGATTGTAGTTCACCCCCAGAAGGATTTTGTGACCAGAGGAAATCTCATCTTATTTACTTATTTGGGCAAAATTGAAATCAACAATTCTGAAGTTATTTTGACACATCCTGAGTGGCGCCCGCCAGGCCTTCGGATTTATTTTCATTAGACTTTTTTGATAGACTTTGCTACCTCCTGCGGCTGAAAGAATATAAAATTATGTACCCAATAAACTCCAGGATATACAAAGCCTGCAACAGCGATTTTATAAGCCAGGTAATTATTGCAAATTTCCAGTTTAGCAAAAACAACAGAATAAACATTACGGTTTCAGTCCAATGCAATAGCAGGAACGACACCGGTATAGGTTTTAAATTGTTAGTCCTGGCGCTAGTTTTATAAGATAAACGGAAGCTGATGTCATAAAGTGTTACAGATGCAATAATTTGATATATAATTGCGAGGACAATTAAAATGGTGGAACTAAAAGGTGTATTAAACCATGATATCATTTCTGGTACTGTTAAAGATTACAAAACAGGATATTAATTCTTCGTAATAAATTTAATAATTACTGGAATTGACCCTGCATATAATAACGACCAGCGATAGGAAATATTGCGAATATCGTTTCACAGCCCGCTCAAATTATACTTCGGTAAAAGCTAACTCTGCATAACTATTTCAGAATCATTTATCATCAGCCAACCGCACGCAGAAGATTAATCTTAAGCCATCCGCTACACTCCCCTACACAGCCATTTTATTGAGAAAAGAAAATTTGTAATTAATTATATAACCTGGCCATTATAAAGTTTTCGGAACTCAATGGCGGAGAGCCGGCGGCAGAACAGAAATTAATGAAAAGGACAGGCCATTTACCAGTCGAACGGTGAAAATGGATTCATCTTTCTTTTAAAATTAGATGATCACATTTTTGTATTTACCTGTGCACAGGGAAAGTTGCCTTTGGCTGACGAAGATTTCTGATAAACCCTGAACAGGAAATAAGAATTTTTCTGAAAGAAATAAACCTTTTTTATGTCTCTCAGCTAACATTGCACCTTATTCAAAATTACTAATCGTCACACCATATCCGGGTGTGGATGCATCCATAGCGGCCGGTAAACCCGTTGCAATAAAGCAGTAGCTTCAGCATCGTCTTTTACCTGCCTCGTTTTAGGATTATACACCAGCGGCCTACCTGTTTTCATGGAGAGATTTGCGAGGATACAACTCGCCGTGGAGATATGGCCTTGCTCAATATCTGCAACTGGTAGCGAATTGTTTTCGATAGCGTTTAAAAAATTGAGCATGTGCCGCCGGGTGGCAGGTGCTGCATTCAGCTCTATAGCGGGCTCGATAAGGTCTTCAGGGTATTTTTCTTTTTCATATACTACATCTTTGTGAATCGCTTTACCTTCTCCCTGCGGTATAAAATCATATTGCATGGTGCTGGCTTTTAAAGTGCCTTTATCGCCATAGAGGAAAAATGCCCACGGGTATTCAGGGTCAGCGGGCGTGCCCCAACTCCGGTGCTCCCATACGCAGTTTAAATCATCATATTCAAAAATAGCTGTCTGCGTATCGGCTATATTTGACTTGGCTTGTTTATCTACATAGATGCCGCCCGTGGCGCTGATGCGTTTGGGCCATCCAAGGCCAAGCATCCAGCGCACCGTATCGAACATGTGCACACACATGTCGCCTGTAATACCATTTCCATATTCCATAAAGGCCCGCCACCAGCGAATATGCGGCAATCCATCGTAAGGACGCATCGGCGCGGGCCCCGTCCACATGTCATAATCAAAAAAATCAGGCACCGGCTGCAAAGGCGGGTTACTATTATTGCGCATGTGATAATAACAGCACATTTCTACATGCGATATTTTCCCCAATAAGCCGGCTTCCACAATATTTTTTTTAGCATCAATTAGATGCGGCGTGCTCTTGCGTTGCGTACCTACCTGTACTACTTTCTTGTACTTACGGGCTGCAGCTACCATCGCCTCCCCTTCCATAACGTCGGCGCTTATGGGCTTTTGTACATACACATGTGCACCTGCCTTTACAGCATCAATCATTTGCAGCGCATGCCAGTGATCAGGAGTTCCGATAAGCACAATATCGAGTTTGTTCTCCGCCAGCATTTTTTGATAATCGTTATAAAGGCGTGGTATCTTCCCAGACTTCTGTCGCTTACTCACCATATCCCCGGCTTCAGAAAGCTGGTGTTGATCTACATCACAAAGAGCCACTACCTCCACAGGCGATACCTGTATTAGCCGGAACAAATCGCTTTTACCATACCATCCGGTACCGATTAAGCCAACCCGGTAGATTTTATCCGCGTCGAAACTTATGGGCATGCCTGAGGCTTGTAAAGCAGCAAGAGCAAGAGAGGCAGTCGCACCTTTAAGAAACGTGCGCCTGTGAATGTTGTTTGAAGACATAGTTTATGATTGAGGTCTTGAAGTTATTAAAATTATTTATGGAAAAAATTATTTTACTTTAAGCCATAAACAGCAAAACGGTTAGCCCTCCCAGTTCGTGCTTCTGTTATTACAGAACCTGTCATGTAAGTCAATGATCATGTTTAGTCATCATCTTTCCCTATCATGGAATGTCCAAATCGTAGTATAATAAATTCTGCAGGTTTCACAACAGCCATACCGATTTCAACAATCATTCTGCCTTCATCAACCTCAGCCTGTGTCATGGTGGTGCCAAGGCCAACGCTAACAAAAAAAGCCTGTTCGGGTTTTGCGCCAATTAATGCGCCGGCCCTCCATTGTTGTAAAAGATAATTTTCTATCAGCGTTCGTACACGGAGCCAGGTGTTGGCATTGTTAGGTTCAAATACAAATGACTCAGTAGCTTCTTTGCACGATTCTTCTACCATATTAAAATATCTGCGTACGGAAATATACCTCCATTTATTATCATTGCCGGCAAGCGTACGTGCCCCCCAAATGATAGCTGGGCCTTTACCGGTAAAAGTTCTTATTACATTTATATATTTTCCTTCAGGATCTACATTATTTAATTCTTCCTGTTCCTGCTGCGTTAATACATATTCCGGCCGAATGACCGCATCAATATTGACATTAGCCGGAGCTTTCCATACGCCTTTGGTACTATCTATTTGCGCATATACTCCCGCAACAGCTGGTGAAGCCGGCAGCCGCATTTCGATATTATTAATTGCGTTGAGTGCTAAATTGTAATAAGCCCCATTAGACGTTTTTAACTCCGCAAGGCTTGCGGGCAGATCACCGGCGTTATTGCTTACAATTTTTACAAAATCATCTGTTGTATAAAAACGGATGTTAGTGTACAACCGGGGGAAATATGCTGCCGCATATTTTAATAAACTAGCATCCACGTCGAGAGAACTTCTCAAAAGAGTAATATCTTTTTTCCAGGCTAAAAAATTATTACTCGTATGAAACACTGTCAATATTGTAAACCTGTCACGCAAGGCCACACATTGTTCCATTGCCTTTTCATACAACGAATAATAATTTGCGTATTTCTCCAGGTTTATTGCATCCGGGAAAAGAAGCAAAGTAACCTCGTCTATCTTCTTCACCATGCGTAAGCCTCTTTTAAGATTAGTAATCTTAATTACTCCATCGTTTGAATAATTGCCTACAGACACAATATAACATGGACCACCGCCATTAAGAAAAAAAAGCTGTAGCGAATAGTACAATAAATAATGTGATCTCTTTTTATCATTCAACGTGCCTATTACCGCAAGATTATTTCCCACATTTTCAAAAGTGATTTCTATTCCTTTTTCCGGATATGCAAAGCCAAAATATTTTTCGTATTCCGTGAGAGAGGTTATGCGAAATGGTTTATTCAAAAGGTCACCTGCTTTAGTCAATTGCGCCTTTTCTGTGTAACCGATAAAGGCAGGAATTGCAGTCTCAACAGATGCCACAGATGCAGGAAGATTTGGAATTTCTTCAATATATATTCCAGGAGTTGTGTGCTCAGTCATATCTTGCTTTTAAAATGTTATTTTCCTTGAAAGCTGTTCAGTAATCTTCAGAAATTAAAAATAAAAAATAGTTGTGTAAAAAAATTCAGATGGTAATGCAATGCATAAATAGTTTATTTTTTCCAAAGGGAAAAGCGCTAAGATTAAAATAGGCTTCCGGCACCTCGTCATCCCGGCGTTGACCGGAACAAATGGCTGTGATAAAAAATACGCCTATATTCATGTTCCTGTCAATGCTATAAATATGGAGTCGTCTTGGGCCGTTTTTAAAAAGGAATGATCCTTGCTGTCAAAAAATAACTGCATCAACAACGACAGCAGAAATTATCATTATTTTTATCCTCAAAAAACGATTAAAATGAAATACAGAACTTTTGGACGAACAGGCTGGCAGGTAAGCGAGGTAGGTTATGGAATGTGGGGAATGGCCGGATGGACAGGATCAGAAAGTGAAGAAGTGAACAAGGCATTAGACCGTGCCGTGGAAATGGGTTGCAATTTTTTTGATACTGCATGGGCTTACGGCGCCGGCCTTAGTGAAGAAATATTGAATGCACTTATAAAAAGGCACACAGGCAAAAAATTGTATGTGGCTACAAAAATTCCGCCCAAAAACCGTAAGTGGCCTTCAAAGCCAGGATATCATTTGAAAGATGTTTTCCCCGCAGATTACATTATTGAATACACGGAAAAAAGTTTAAGAAATCTTGGTATAGAAACGATAGACCTGCAACAGTTTCATGTGTGGGAAGATGGATGGGCGCATCATGATGAATGGAAGGAAGCCGCCGCCAAACTTAAGCAGCAGGGGAAAGTTCAGGCATGGGGCGTCAGCATCAACAGGTGGGAGCCCAACAACAGCCTTGAAACTTTGCAAACAAGGTTGATAGATGCCGTGCAGGTGATCTATAATGTTTTCGACCAGGCACCGGAAGATAAATTATTTCCACTTTGCCGGGAACTTAATGTTGGCGTGATAGCCCGTGTTCCATTCGATGAAGGAACACTTACAGGCACTATAACAAAAGAAACAACTTTTCCTAAAGACGACTGGCGCGCCACATACTTTGTTCCTGAAAATCTTAACTCCAGTGTAGAACATGCTGATGCGTTAAAACCAAT
>JBKJRY010000289.1:0-4571 GCA_046593045.1 Chitinophagaceae bacterium
ATTCATTATTGCTACAGTAAGAGAATTCAGCACCATGAGCACCACAAAATTGGTGAATAAGAAAGAAGAGGGTCCAAGAGCAGAAATGATGCTTTTCATCGGTAAACTTTTTACAGACGACAGGATTGATGCAGGTAAGAAAATTACTTTCATGAATGCAGTTAAACCTATTCTTGAAGATTTGTTGCCGGAAGAAGAATTAAAGAAAGAATGAAAGATACAAGTATGCCCGTGCTGTTTTTATTACGGATTAATTAATAAAAACTTCTTCAATATCCTGAACAAAATTTACCATACGGCATTATTCACTTACATGCAAAAATATCCTGCATAGAACTTTTCAAAACACTATTCTTTTCACATTTTAAAAATAAAAAAAAACAATTATGAAATCAATTAAAAACGCTGCACTTTTTGTTGCAGCAGCATTAATGTCCATTAACGCAATGGCACAAACAAAAAAAGACATTGTGGATGTAGCAGCAGGCTCCAAAGCACATACCACACTGGTTGCGGCAGTAAAAGCTGCAGACCTGGTAACTACTTTAAAAAGCAAAGGCCCGTTCACCGTATTTGCACCCACCAATGATGCATTTGCAAAATTGCCCGCAGGTACTGTTGAAAATTTATTAAAGCCAGAGAATAAATCAAAACTTGCAGGTATATTAACCTACCATGTAGTTGCAGGAAACCTGGATGCAAAGTCAGTTTTAGCTGCTATTAAAAAAGGCGGTGGCAAGGCTGTTTTAACAACAGTTGCAGGAGGAGAATTAACTGCCGCAGTTGAAATGGGAAAGGTTGTGTTGACAGATGAAAACGGAGGTAAAGCAACAGTTACTGCTACTGACCTAAAGGCAACAAACGGCGTCATTCATGTAATTGATGCAGTATTACTGCCGAAATAATCTTCAAAGATTTGAGGCTTCTGTATTTTTTTAAGTAATTATTTTACGAGTAATATTATTCAAATTTTATTACCTCGTTTAAAGTGAACACAGATTTAAAACTGTGTTCACTTTTTTTATTAGCAGCCTTTACCATAATAGTTTTAAGTGCTTCTTTATGAAAATTATTTACTTTTTTACAACCAATTTAATTGGAGAAAATCTTTTGTTTACCTGGGATGTTATAAAAATGTAACCATTATGTAATCAAAAAAAGAAACCTTGTGTTTTAGCAACTATTCAATACAGTTTTTTGTTAATGGTATAAATAAATTATATAAAATGAAAAACATTGTAGAAATCGCATCGGGTAACAAAGACTTTACAACATTGGTAGCTGCAGTTGTTGCTGCTGGCTTAGCAGAAACATTAAGTGGCGACGGCCCTTTCACCGTTTTCGCCCCTACCAACGAAGCATTTGCCAAGTTACCGGCAGGAACAGTTGAAGAATTAATCAAGCCAGAAAACAAAGAAAAACTGGCGGCTATCCTTACCTATCATGTAGTTGCCGGCAAGGCTTTATCTTCTGATTTGTCTGACGGTCAATTAATCAAAACAGTGAATGGACAGGAAGTTAAGGTATCTGTTGGAGACAACGTGAAAGTGGATGGAGCAATTGTAACAACACCAGACCTGGAAGCATCGAATGGTGTTATCCATGTAATTGATGCAGTAATTATGCCTAAGTAAAAGGCTAGTCACTTATCAAAAGTTTATGGCTGTATCAATTTGATACGGCCATCTTTTTTTATTAATGTGCTCCTTTAACTAAAAAAAGTTGTCGACATTTTATGAAAACTGTTCTGATATCTGTTTGTATTTAAGCGTTTTTGAATGATTGAATCTTGCACATCGGATATATAATAAATCAATGTTTCTTAATTAGGTTATCAATCATGCCATTGAAAATAAAATAATGAAACGGTAACAGGCTATACCAATACAGCCGTCCCCACAAACCTTTAGGACGAAACGTAGCTGTTTGTCTTAGGTGCAGTTGATTTTTTATTTTAAGGATTTTAAACTCCAGCCAGGCTTCACCGGGTAGTTTCATTTCAGCATACAGCAACAATCTTTTCCCTTCTTTATCTGCAATCAATACCCGCCAAAAATCCAATGCATCCCCTGCATCAATGCTGCTGCTGTTGGTACGGCCACGGCGCAGTCCCACACCACCGGCCATCTTATCTGCAACTCCCCGCATTTTCCATAAAAAATTGCCATAGTACCATCCCTTCGCCCCGCCAATACTCCATACATTTTTTAACACCGCTTCGGGATTTTCTTTAATGGGCCGCAACTTTGCATCTTTAAAACATCCAAAACTGGGTACATTAATATATTGCATCATCTGCTGTGGTGTGTTGCTGCTTACAAATGCATCTTTCCAGCTCGAGCTTACCAGGTTCTGCTCAATTTTTTCAAATGCCAGTTGCACTGCAGTTTCATACGGGAGCAATTCAATGTCTAATTGTTCTGCTAAATCATTTGGCCTGCACACTACATCGACCTTCATACTGTTCACCAAATTAATGGCAAGCGCATAAGAAGTGGCAGTTACAAAATATAACCAGTAAGAGGAAAGCCTTGGTGTCATTACAGGTATAATAATAATGCTGCGTTTTAATCCCCTTACTTTAGCAAACTGCAGTAGCATTTGTTTGTAGGTAAGTACTTCGTGCCCGCCGATATCGAAAGTTTTTCCGTACGTATTTTCTTTCAGCAGTACGCCTGTTAAAAACTGCACCACATTCCGTACTGCAATGGGTTGGCATTTTGTGTTGAGCCATTTTGGTGTAATCATCACAGGAAGCTTCTCCACTAAATCACGAATGATTTCAAAAGAGGCACTTCCGGAACCCACTATAATGCCCGCCCGTAAAATGCTGATTGGTATTTTGCTTTTTGCCAGTATCTCTTCCACCTGCAATCTTGATGAAAGGTGTTTCGATAATTTATCAGCGTTGCTGATGCCACTTAGATAAATGATTTGTTTGGCTTTCGTTGATGCCAGTAACTGAATAAAATTTTCAGCACAGGTGGCTTCAGATTCATCAAAATTTTTTGTGCTTCCACTCATGGAATGAATCAGGTAATAAGCGGCATCAATATTCTCCGGCAATGCTGCATCCGCAACTGGCTGTAAAAAATCTATCTCTACAATTTTTACCTGCTCATGCAAATGGTCTGCTTCAAATCGTAGTTTATTCCGGACACAGCAATACAAAGTATGACCCTGTTCCAGCAAGACCGGAATCAACCGCTGGCCAATGTAGCCATTTGCGCCAGTTAGCAAAATATTCATTTGTAGAAAGTATTATTAATATCAAACAATAGATTGGCTTTATTGTTTAGGAGCATAAATAAACAACCATGGAATCACTTAAAGGAAAAAATGTATTAATCATTGGTGCCACCGGCGGCATAGGAAGTAAGACTGCCAAACTGCTGGCTGGCAGTGGTGCCAATCTTTTTCTTTCTTCAAGAAATAAAGAAAAACTACAGTCGCTTGCAGATGAAATCAAACTCAACAGGGATAAGATTTTTGCACTAGACATCAGCAAGTCTGATGAAGTGGCTGCACTGAAAGAAAATTTCTTCTCGCAATATGCAACGATAGATGTGTTGCTGAATGCGGCGGGTATCGGCATCATCAAGTCAAGCGAAGAATTAAGCGAAACAGAATTTTTACGTACGCTGAATTATAATTTATATGGCCCATTTCTTTTAATGAAAGCCTTTTTGCCAAAAATGAAAGAAACAAAAAAGGGTTTGATAATAAATATTCCCGGCATATTGGGTAAAGTGCCCATGGCAGGTGCAGCAGCTTACAGTGCTTCCAAATATGGTTTGGTAGGTATGATGCAAAGCATCCGTGAAGAAATAAAACGTACTGAAATACGCATCACCAATTTATTTCTCGGTGGCGTGGATACGCCTTTCTGGGACAATATTGATTTGAGGGTGCAGCGTGATAAAATGGTGATGGCAGAAGAAGCCGCAAAGGCTATCTGGTTTTTATGCCAGCAGCCAACAAGTGGTGTGGTAAGTGAAATGGTGATACAGCCTTTTAATCACCAGGCAATATAGAAATTGTATTACATTTCATATTTATGAAACTAAAATAGAGCCAACTGCTTTTATTTACATTAATCCGGTGAACTATTTCCGGCGGCATCATGTTCCTGTTCAAAAAATACTTTCTATAATAAAATAGTCACTAACGGAATAACTATTTTATTTCTCTTACTTTCTTTTTCTCAGCAGAACAAGCAAAGAAATAATTCCCTCTTTAATATTTTGTCCTTAGGTCTTGGTTAGAGACCTTATAGTTAAAATAAAAACAATCATGATAGTATTTTCAGATTCGGCTTCAGTATTGTTTGTTCCAGGATTGAAACAGGTATAAATACCTTTAGCTCATATATTTTCATGAATCTTTCTTATAAATGGTTTGAAAACTGTCCTGTGTGGGTCACCAAGCTTCATCAAAAGATGGAGCTTTTTTTAGTGCGCCAGGCATGTGTATCAGCTATAGGGGTGGAAGTCCTGAATACACTTTACAGTAGGGAGTATTAGCCAGGAGCAAGGGTGTCGTGGGTGACTGCGAATCCGAAGGAAGCTGGC
>JBKJRY010000193.1:0-14727 GCA_046593045.1 Chitinophagaceae bacterium
CTTGCACACAGGCAGTGAAAATTCATCTAAGTCCTGGGGAGCGTAATCCAATTGAAGGAAAATTTGGTCAGGCTAAAGCAGCTTACGGATTGAATAAAATAAGAGCAAAGCTATCTACCAACAGTACTTCATGGATTGCTGCTATAGCTTTAGTGCTAAAACTCGTTAAATTAACGAGGCTAGCACTTTTGCTCCACATATTTTCTCTGAAAATATGTGGAGCAAAAAACTTTGAATGCTTGATGAATATTCAATATAATTTGAATGTGAAAAAATTAACTTCGGCGAGTTTATGAGCAAGCCCTAGATATTTTTATTGAGTCAAAATGCACCATAAGAATCTAACTTCATGAATTATTCAACCCTAAAGAAACGGGTTTACAGCGTATGCGGTAGGCCTACTAACATCTTTTATACAACATTGAAAAGAACTATCAATTTCCTTTCATTCGTGACACACCACACCACGGCGGGTAGACAACATATTTACAATGGCAATACATTCAGGCGGAATATAATGTAAATCCTTAATTCAACTATTTCTGCAAAATTTTTGCCCTCATTGATCTTCCTTTACCAATTCTAAAAACTTTTATCAAAACTAAAGGAACGCCCGCCACGAGAGAGGCAGGAAGGAATTAAATACAACAGGAATTAATTTTCGCATGATAACTATTTCTATGCTACCTTTTATTCTTAAGCTCTGCCAGGGTCCACGGTTTATTCCTGTTTTTTGTTTCCTCCCTTATCTTCTTTATATCATCTTGTTTAACGATGGGAGAAGGAGTTCCTTTATCCCCATGAAGTTTACCAAATTCATACCGGGTATAACTCAATACCGATGCTATCCACCTGTCGCTGTTATCGGCCATAGAAGGCATTTCCCCGGGATATGTTTTTCCTTCAACAGGACCGGTTAACCCATTAAGCAATAGCCTGATTACATTATCTTTTTCGGCATATTGAAATAGTTTTACGCCGACCAGCGGCGGAGCGGGCATGGCACTTCCTCCAATGGCTATGCCCTTTCCATCACCTCCATGGCAATTTCCACAAAGTGATCTAAAAGTGGTAGCTCCTCTCAGGATCACTTTTCTGTCTTCTGCAGCCATGTTAACAAGCCGGGTTGAAAGCTTTTTTACAAGATCATTTTCGTCGAGTGCATCTTTGGCAGCCACCAACATTTCATTATTTGCATTCTCTTCTACAATTTGCTTCACAATAGCTTTAGCAGTATCCGGATTGCTATTATACATCGACAACAGCACCTGTACGCGAACATCATAATTTATATCGTCTTTAAGCTTTGCCACTTCATCTATTACCTGGCTGTCATTTTTCTTCATAAAAGATTCACTAATCCAAACCGCTGTTTTTCTTACCTGCGGGTCAGGATCTTTAAAGGCATGCGACAACACTTCGTTCTCAATCGCGTCCAATCCTTCGAGCGTCCATAAAGCGTGTATGCGTGCCAGTTGACTCGTATCACTTTCCGGATTCTTTTGCGGTCCCATGGCTATATTTTTTAGAGCAGGAATTACCGATCTGTCGCCACGAACAATAATGAGCTTTTGAGCATTATCCCGCCACCAGCCATTAGGATGCCCGAGGTATTTAAGAAGTGTTGCAGAAGATTCATTCAACATATTTGGCTTAGGTCCCTGCTTGAAGCCATCATAAACTACTCTATAGATGCGGCCGCCAGTTATGTTTTTAGCAAAACCAAAGCTATCAATTTTATTCCGGAGAAAAGATCCTGGTTTTGTCCAGTTTCCCTGCTGGATAATTCCATGGTTCATATCTACAATGTATAAATTGCCATCCGGTCCGGTAGCACTGTTCACGGGCCGGAAATTCATGTCTGAAGATGATATGAACTCCATACTGTTGTACGCATTTTTAAGGACGGTTTTTCCTTTTATGTTAATCACTTTCGCTCTTCTTATTATTCTCCCGACTGGTTCGCATACAATGTAATCGCCCACAAGATCTCCGGGCAACCTGTCGCCCCTGAAAATTGACTGACCGCAACAAGCCGTAAAATGATTAAGAGTATTATTTGGCCTTAGCCTGGGATTTCCTCCCTGTACATCAGGAGTAGCTATGATCGGCCATACTTCCTGGAACTCGGAACTGAACTGATCCTCGAAATCCAGACTTCCGTAAACTGGGTTGATCTGAAAACCCAACACCGGAGTTTCTCCGCCGGCGCTCGAGAAAAATAAACGCCCGTAATTGTCGTGGGTTAAACCCCATTGACCATCTACTCCGCTGGGAAGGGTATCTACCTTTATGGTACCGTTAGTATAACGGAAACGCACGGGATCGTAGGTCATATACATCCAGTTGTCCAGGTTCCAATCAAGCCCGCTTCGCTGGTGTTCCATATTCGCATCGCTGGAAACGTATGTATTATTTTTATAAACTACCTTTTTGAAATCTGCTTTACCATCACCGTTGGTATCAGAGTAGCTCGTGATATTAATGGAATTTGTCTCATTTACCAATAGCTCCTTTCCTACGCTCTGCATCATTCTTGGCAACAAAAGACTATCAATAAATATGGAACTCTTATCCATTTTACCATCATTATCAGTATCCTCCAGTAGCATTATCCTGCTCCATGGATTCTGCTCGCCTGTCGCATCGGCATCCTGCATATACGTGAGCATTTCAGCGACATACATTCTGCCATTACCATCCCAGGTAATCGCTACAGGATCTTGTATCATAGGCTCACTCGCTACCAATTCCATATGATATCCTTTGGTCAAATATGTGGCCTTCATACTTTCTTCAGGCGATAAATACTTTGCCGTTGGATGCGGATTAAATTTGGGTTTTTGATTATCCTTCCGCATGTTACAGGTAAAAACCATTATAGATATTATCACCAGGCATAAAACCTGTAATTTAATTTTCATGTCAGGTTAATAATTTACACAGTTTTTGGATCATTATATTCATCGAAGATGTGAGGCTTGTCTAAGATTTTTCTCCCATGGCATACTCAATGCCGGCAAGAATATGCTGCAGGTAAAGCGGATCGGCAAAAGATTCGTCTGTATGACCTAATTCTGTATAAAAAGATCTACCACCATCGTATTCATGATACCAGGCCATGGGATGATGTGGCATGGGAGCATTTTTGCTAATATCATAACTTTTTTCATCAATAGTAATCAGTTCATGCAGGCCTTCCGCCATCCATTTAAAACTGTACCATTCGTCTTTCCGTTGCCATGGGTTAGGCAAATGTTTGGTAGAAGGGTCTTTGGTATCTACAATGTTTAATGTTGCCATTTGTTGTGCAGGATGCCCGCCAAAATATGCACCGACAAGATTGCCATACCAGGGCCAATCGTATTCACAATCTGTAGCTGCATGAATGCCCATGAAGCCACCACCGGCTTCTATATATTGTTTAAATGCCTCCTGTTGTTCATCATTAAATATATCGCCGGTAGTGCTTAAAAATATTACCGCTTTATATTGTTTTAAATCCCCTGGATTAATGTTGTTGGCATCGGTAGATGTATCTACATCAAATTTATTTTCTGCACCTAGTTTTTGAATGGCCACTATACCAACAGCGATTGAACTGTGGTGATACCCCGCAGTTTTGCTGAATACAAGCACCCTGGGATTTTGCCCGGCAAAAGCGGGACGCATACTAAGAATTATAAAAGCTACAAGGGTTAGTATTAACGGCAGGTAACGGGAGTTGTTAGTTTTGAACGAATGTTTCATTGATTTTAATTTTTTGTTTAAAGAATGTACTGCTGTGCACTTTGAAATTCTATTTTATTATGCTGGTATAAAAATTATTTGCCTACTTAGTATTCGCTTTATCCGCAATAGCCCGCAATTTATGCAAAGACTCTTTCAATGCATCCTTAAAAAATTTGGAATCGTAACTATAACTAATGAACCGCATCCCTTTATTTACCCATTTATCTACATCTTCCATATTGTTAAGGTGGATACCTGGTGCTACTCCGTATTTATTACATTGCCGGATCACTTCCCGAAAAGCATCTTCCATTCTTGGATGATCTATCTGGCCTGAAATTCCCATATCATGGCTGAGGTCTGCAGGGCCAATCATTATGGCATCAACACCCGTTGTTGAAATTATTTGTTCAGCATTATTTATTCCCTCTTCACTCTCTATTTGCACAATAGTCATAAGTTCCCTATTAGCCCATTCAGTATATTCTTCAATGTTATAATCTCTGAATAAAGTAGCGGTTGTAGATATGCTTACCCCTCTCTTCCCCTCGGGGGCATATTTAGTAGCTTGTATAATATGCTGTGTTTCTTCCCGTGTTTTTACCTGCGGTAATACTAAACCTTCGGCACCTATATCCAGCATCTGCGCCATTTGATGATACAGTTTATCAGGTACACGGGCAAATAAAGCGATCTCCTCATACTTGGCTACTAATGAAAAATTACCGAGGGTTTCATAATCATAATCATTATGCTCTGTATCAAGGATAATATAATCCCACCCTTCAGAAGCGCACATGGCAACGGCTTGTGGCGATTTTAGTATGCGCAGCATTGTTCCAAAGCATACTTGCCCTTCCTTTAATCTTCTCTTTACGTTGCTAATTTTTAAATTCATATGATCGTATTTATTTATTGTCTTTCATCCGAAGTTCTCTTAATTGGATGTGAAATTTACTATTGTTTTTTTATCAGCCATACTTCCGCAACCTGGGCGCCTCTCTGCCCTTGATCGCAGGTCCACGTGAATTTTATTTTTCCGTCTACTACAGCACCAGCAGGCACTGGAAACTCATAAATAGGTTGTTTACCGGTTTGAATAAAATCATGTATAAGATATTTTTCATCTGCCACAAGCTTCAATCTGGAGTTGAAACGGCCCGTATAGGCTACACGCAACGTATATGAGCCTTTAGGATCAAGATGATCATACTTCATTATTAATGGTGTATCGTATAACGTCGTGACCTGTGTCATCCACGTCTGAGGTATCACCTGGCCTTCGAAGCCAACGGGCAAAATATCAACCCATTCCTCACCTTTGAGGCTTGCACCGAAATCGCTTAACGGCGACTCAAGACTACCGGGATCGTGCTCCCACGTTTTTTGGCGAACAACATGTTTCCATTTTCCCGTAGAACCAAGATTATCGTAAAAGCCGCCCTGGCCAAGGTTTGATCTATTCAGTAATTTTTCAATGGCCTGTAATCTTTCTATTTCGGAGGGCAGCCTTTTTATTTTCGCGGATTGCGAGAGTAGCCACCTGGAATCATTTAAAGGCAAATCAATATTGTCCATGAAATTTCCCCTGCCCGCCATGGCGTCCTGGGGTTTTTTAACTGTTAACTGAGAGCCTATGGTATTGTATACTGAATCAGTCAGTGCAAAACAACGTTGCCTGAGCTCAGGCCTTACTGATTTCTGAACTGCTTGTTCAAGAATGTTTGTGGCATTACCAATCGCTTGTACCGCGCCAATATTTTTTGCATTTTTCAATGCATCCTTAGCACTTCTTTCAAGACCTGTTTCATAAACGAGCCGGCTATGAATATATGCGTCGTAATACGCACGTAACAGGCCCATCTGAAATCTAAAATTAGACAACACCCGCGGCGATGCCTCTTTCTCCATCTGCTGCCATTTTTGCAAGGTGCTGTCGACAACAACATTTGTAAGTAACGGACCTTTCAAATTTTTCTCAAGTGAAATTATCCCGTCTGCAAAAGTTTGCGTGTATTCGGGCCCGATAAAGAGTCTTGCATAATCACGCAGGGTTTCTATCACAGGCGTTGTGGGATTCCAGTCCTGCCCGCTCCAAACAAATTTGTTGATGTCATCGTTAATGCCTTCCGAATAACTGATACTGCCCTGTGCGTATTTTGCAAAAACATTCTGAATTTGCTTTTCATCAGCCGGCCTCGGGTTATAACATTCCCTGCCTAACGTGATAGCATATGCGAGATCCCATTGGGGAATTGGATATTGGCAGCTTAGGCTATGTGTAATGTCCGGGTACCTTCTTATGGGAATATCTTTATGTACAAGACGCCTGATTTTGCTGATAGGCTCTTTCACCCACGGGCCAAAAACCACTCCCCCAAACCATGGATACCTTTGGTTGACTTGCTTGTAAAAAGCATCATACCATTTTTGTGATGGACGAAAAACTTGCGGTGAAACCCATATTTTGGCATTTGGATGATACTGCTTTAAAACAACAGACATTTTCTTCAACCAATTAAATAAAACATCGGGTTCAAGATCACCGGGGTCCCCGCCGGGAACAAAAACTGCATCCAGCTTTGGCAATACTTTAAAAACTTCGATACGTTCATCCAGTTCTTTTTGAATTGATACCGGTGAAGTGTAATTTGTACCCATGTTTGGATACCACATCCATACATCAAGCCCATACTTTTTGCAAATACGTGATTGCTCCTCAATCATCGTAATAGCGGGCAATTTCATATGACTGCTAATAGAATCATCATCGGTATTGGGTGGCATAATCTCAATACTATTGGCTCCGAAAAGTGCAAGGTCACGTATGTAATGATCAAACTGTGCCACCGACCATGCATCGTAAGCGTTAGTCTTTGGCCTGTATCCTAACTGGTGCCCGCGAATAGGATAAGCGGGGCTGGAAGAAATAGCTATATTTTCGGGGGCAAGTATTTGTCCGGGCTTCAGTTCCATTTTACGAAGCAGGTAGCCAACACCGTATAATGCACCACGCTCATCATTACCCGCCACTATAATGGTTTGTTGATTTTTTAAAAAGGTGATTTTATAACCATCTTTTTTTGTGGGTGAAAGTTTATGTAACTCCCTTGAATAATTATTTGGAATCGCCCTTGTCGATTTGTCAATACAAATAAAAATGACCGGCTTTTTATCATTGGAAATTTTATGCAAAACGGGCAAATTGATATTTGTGTGTTCCCGAATGACATCCCGGAGAACCGTTGCAGCTTCCTGTAACTGAGTATTGTTTTCTTGCGGCGCAAGGATCACGGCGTGCGAAAAATCTGCTTGCTGAGCAAGATTAGTTTGACGAATCAATACACACAACATGAACATTAAAATAAATCTCTTTGAACTCATTCTATATTGTTTACATCCGTTTGACATTATTCATCCTCCAACTTTTCTATCAAAATCACTATGCTTGTTATTTCTTCAATAGCCATATATCACACACTTTTGAGTGTTGCCTCCAGTTAAGTTTTGACTCTTCCGGCTCATCAAAAGAAACCTCGATCCTGCCATCACGAATATATTTACTTGCGATATGAAACTCTTTAAATTCTTCAAGGTCCTTGTTATAAACGGAAGGGTCAACCCTAACTCCGTTCACCCGCAACAGAGCTTCGCCAAAGCCCGCTACCCTAATTGTATAATCCCCTTTTGGATCGAGATCTTCATAGGTCAATTTAGGAAAATTTTGAAAAAGCTGTGTTGACAAGCGTTTCCGACTCATGCCACTATCCCACCATGCGACGTCAGTTGCATCATCAGATGTAGTGTTGACATGGGACTGTTTGGAAATATTTGAGACATCATCATAATAACTTTTCGGGCCAGGGTTTTCCCATTTGCTTATAGTTTCAAGACGGGCAAGTTTCTCCTCCTCCGTTTTCATCGCCCGAACTTTTACAAACTCATCATTCAACCACCATCGATTGTTCAGAGGATAATCAATAAAATCCAGAATAGCCCCGCGCTCCCCGCCACTTGCGTTATATTTTTTTACACTCGTTTGCATGCCGATCGATTTAAAAAGGGCATCGCAATAATCAACAATTTTCTGCCTCAATTCCGGATAGACGGGTTTTTTATCAGCTTCATTTACAATTTGTAAAGCATTGTCCATAGCTTTATCCGCGCCAACTACAGCCGCCTTCTCCAATACTTGATTTGCTTTCTTTTCAAGCCCTTGTTCGTAGAATTTCCTGCGCCTGTCGTAGGTATCGTAATAGCAACGCATTATCAACTGTTGCCAGCGCCAGTTATCTTTTAACTGCAGATTTTTCGATTCAAGATTTTGCCAAAAGCCAAAGGTTGTTTCCACGCCTCCGTTTTCTTCTAACGGGCCAACCCAATTTCTCTCCAACGCTAAAATGCCATTGGCTGCGGGCTCAGCGAGTGAAGCTCCGAAAAAATACCGGGCATACTCCTGCATCACCTTGTTCACGTCCTTATTTGGATTCCACGCCAACTGGCTCCAAAGAGCCTTGTTTACATCATCGTGTACGCCATCGGAATAAGAGATAAACCCATCAGTAAATGGCGCAAAACGGTTGTGGATTTTTGTATAATAAAACGGTTGCGGATTACAAACCTCACGCCCTTCGGTTAGTGCAAATGCCTGGTCCCAATTCAACACCGGGTATTGACAGCGAACAGTGTGTGTAATATCAGGGTAAGAAATATGTTTATACTTTGCGGACAATCTAAAGCGTGTTTCGGGAAGGTCCGGGCTGCTCGGCCCGGTAATTACACCGGTCAGCCAACCCGGGTTATTATCTTTGAGATATTCATAAAAATAATCCACCTGCGAATCGTTGAATCCCTGTAATGATATCCAGACACCCGCCTTTGAATGATACTTCTTCAATTCAGCGGCAACTCTTTCAAGAAAGGGCATTACATATTTGGGGTCATTATCGCCGGGATCTCCGCCGGGGAAAAATACACCATCAAGGCGCGGACATTCTTTATAAAATTCTGCGTGCTTTTTTACTTCGTCTTCAAATTTTGTCTTATCGGAAAGATCAACATCTGCAGGAGTCCATACCCAATAGTCGAGTCCATAATTGTTACAGATTTCACTCATCTTCACATTCATCACCTCCCGCGCCACTTTCATATTTGGGCCGGGCTTATCATCCTGGAATGGAATATTTTCAATGCTATTGGTACCAAACATGGCGAGTTCACGAATATATTTTTCGAATTGATCTACCGTCCATGCATCCCAGGAATTCGCGGTGTTGCGATACCCAAGTTGGTGCCCCCGGATCGGATAGGCAGGTGAAGTCGCAATTTCATTGGCTTTGTCAAACAAGATTTTCTTTTTCGAAAGATCCGCTGTTCGCAAAAATTCACCGATCGCAAAAATCACGGCCCTGTCATCAGCGCCAATAAGCCACAGAACATCTTTCCCGTGTGATTGTGTCGTAACTATTCTAAACCCTTCTGGTTTTTCTTCCGAAAGATTTTCTCCCTCACGTGCAGGAAGCTGCAGACCGTCAATCTCTTTATCTTTTATAGTTGCTAATATGATTAGTGGAGCATTCGCTGATTGGGAACCAGCCGGGAGAGTAATGAAAGTGCGCCGGGCTACTTCTTCCTGCAACACTTTTACCGCCGTCTCTTTTACAGGATGACCTATAGTTGATGAAGCACCAATAACCGCTTTACTTAGGTCGATTATTTGTGCCGATGAAGAGCCAGGGCATAGTAATGCCCAATAAAGTAGAAGCGTTTTCAAAAAAGTATTTCTATACATATTGGAGCGTCATTTTTTATTTTAACTGGACAATGAATTCTACTGTCCCTTTTCGTTTTTCAAATTTGGTTTTGAGCGCCACGTAGCTTCCGTACCAAAACGAGTCTGTTTATTTTTCAATAATTCAAGTTTGTCAGCTGGCGGATAATGATACATCAACCTGTTAGCAACTGCAAAGATCACAGCCGACATAAGCAAACCTGCAAATGCCAAAGCCAAACTCTTTTTATATGGCCTTTTAAAATTTTCATTCTCGAGAATCACAATGTTTTCGGGCTCCCCCGGTATTAATAGAACAAGTACTGTAGCGATTAAAGCATTTACAAAGATTGTCCATTCAGTAAGTAACCTGACGGAAGTGAATTGGGTCAACGCACGTTCAAAATTTGCTATAACCATTATCCAAAGAACGAGTAGAAATATTAATTGTCCCTTCCCAAGAGATGTTGTAGGAATAACATGAATAGGCTTTCGCAAGTGGCGTTTGACAATAACCAAACTCGCTATTACTAACAATAACCACGATACATTAAACCAACCTTCAGGCGAGGTGTGCAAAAAATTCACACCCGGTAAGCGTCCCAGTAATGGCATATCCCATTGAGCGGCTTCCGTCTTTGTGGAACCATCGGGTAAAGTAATAACCGTTTGCCAATTGGCCGGCCCCAGGTTTTTGCTCCAGACCTCCACATTTCCGGCAATGTTGAAATAAGTGATACCGAGAAGAACAAAGAGCGTGGAAAAAATTTTGGTCCAATGGGTAGATTTAAGTGCCTGCACGTTTGTAGTATTTTCTGACTTTTGAATTTTTACTCTTGACGCCAGCAATGCTAAAGCAATAGCGATGGCGATGCCATTTATAAAACCGTACGTCTGCTCAAAGAAGCTATGCCAGTTTTGACTTTCCCAATTGGCCCAGGCCTGCGAAATTTCATCGTATTTTTTGGTACCGGGCAAAATACCTTTCCATATAAGAATTTTCGGATCACCCAAAGCTATCAAACTGGTTTTTATAAATTCTGCTCCGGCAAATCCGAGACCGCCGATAGTTCCACCAATCACAGACACCCATGCCACAGATTTTAGCTTGTTTCTCCAAAGCCAAATACTTGCACCGATAAACATTCCAAGCATACCGGACCAATTGTCGCCCCGCGGTGGCGTCATTCTTAAGCCTCCGTAATGGGTAAATAAATTACCTACCAACACCGGAAATACCAGGAATGCAATTAGAAAACCTGCCGCCATATAAACAAAAAATGAAGCTCCGTTTCTGAACTTTCCATACATAAGGAAATAGATGATAATACCAGCAGTTAATCCAACGAGCCAACCAACGTGTTGCGGATAATCGCTAAAAAACTGTGGCCAGTTATTCAACAGGTCAGAAGAAACGTAAGCCTGTTGCCCGGTTGCCGGGCTTATATAAGAAGGGTCGCCTTGCAAATAAGTGAGTGCTGATGCAAAACGGCCTTCCCATCCGCTTACTCTCAGAAACAGTTGTGTGCCGTAGCCAACAAGCGCACCTCCAATACCAAAAACGAGGAGTAGCAATTTGTTGCCTTCGCTACGGCGTTGCCACAAATCGTAAACACCCATTCCCAGCAATGCGAAAACAGCAGAGAGATAATTCGAGTCGAACCAATACAGCGGATTCTCATGCCGGTGCCATGTCGAATCGAAGATCGCTTTAGGCTGCAGCCAATTTGAAAGAGGGTCTTCTATAAGATGCAAAATCATCCATGCGCCAAAGACAAAAAACAAAGGCTCAAAAATTTTGATCAAACTTTCTTTTTTTGCTACGGCTGGGAAAGCAGTGCCTACAGTTCCCATTGCAGCCCATAAAAAACCCATGATGAAGAGGCACCCATATCCGTACAATTGCGAAGCAGCCTGCCCGCTTTCGGAATATGACATTACCTGCATGTAGGATTGAGAACCGCCGAGGCCCCATCCAAGTGCACCAAAAAACGCGAAATAAGGAACACGTTCGAGCCAATCTTCTCTACCGGATAAAAGCGCCACTGTAATTGCTGCCAAACAACCCGCAAACGCGGCACCGTCTTCGTGCCCGAAGTTTCCGCGAATACCCCAACCGATAGATAGGGAAAGCCCTACCAGCAACATAGTGCTCCATCGCCACGAAGGATTTCTATTTTCCATCTTTATTCCTGAAATACTGCCTTTCATCTGATGTTTATCAAATTGTAAGTTCAATTAACAAGCATTAAAAGTACCCCGGAGAATGACATTTTTATGGAATTTTATCATCTTTTTGTTTCTTTTTAATTTCAATCTTCATGCTATCAATTTCTCTAAGTGTAATAATAGGTTTGGCTGCTTGCACAGGTGAAGGAGGCCTGTTGCTCACTGCTCCGGGCCGTGCATACCAAAACACTACCGAAGAATAAGACAGGTAATCCCAGGGATTGCGGATATCCACTCCGGGAGAAGCTTCCATATCAAATACTAATCTATTGGTAAAAGGAATTGCGTCCAATGCTCTTACCCGTGTACAAATATTGAATCCACGAACACCCTGCTTTTGATCGGTGGTGGAACCTACTACTATATTGGCTAAATAAGGATGACTGAACACATCATCTTTGGTTGGAATTTCGCCACCGGCCCATCCATAATAGTCTTCGGTACCGGTGCCAAAATGTGTTGGGAATTTTTTATCCCAGTCATGATCCACATAAATCTTTTCATCTCCTTCGCCCCACCAGCCATAATCAGGATTAAGCACCGTCCATGCATCACCTATCATCACTCCTTTGCCTCGAATGTCAATAAAATTCCAGTCTGTAAAAACCGAGCCTTGTATCAAATCGTCGCTTCTCCAGTTAGCATGAAAATACATGGATCGTTCATCCCATTTCCAATCGCGGTGTTTGATCTCAAAATTTTCAATGTTAATATTTGTTTTACTTAAGTTTTTTAAATAAAAATCTGCTGATGATTTAAAGGGCATTACCCAGGTACAAATCACCTGGCCCAATGAATTCACGGTTCTTGTCCAGGTTTGAAAAGGATTCAATTCATTCGCACTGCCAAAGAAATCACCTAAGGGAGTCCATACCGTTTGTTCTCCATCGAATTCGGCGGTCAAAACAACAGAACGCAGTAGCTCAGGATGTGTTTTTATTTCAAGCGGGTCTATCCATATCTGTAGTTGATTGATTGCTCCGGCCTTATTTATTTTCAAATGCATTTCTTCTCCGGCTTCTAAAGTTCCTTTTGTATTAATTGAAACACCGGCCTCTGCAGCATACACAAAATAAAGAGATTTGCTTGTTTCATTCATGAGCGGGAGAGCTGTTTTCAACTGATCCATGGTAAATGTTTTTACAGCAATTCTTTTTGAATAACCCCTGTAATTTATGATATTGTAAAATGGCTTTTTGTCAAATGTAATTTTACAACCTTTTGCAAAAGGGATGGGCAAATAAGAATCTCCGGCCCTTGCCGTTACATTGGCAAAAGGAGGAGGCACCGAACCTTTGCCTGTGATGAGCTTGAAATAATTTTCGCTAATGACGGGCGTGACTGAGCCATCTAAATAAATATTGATGTTGGGACCTTCCAGGTCATCCAGCCCTCCATAGTAAAAATAAGGAGCCCACATTTTAGTAATGGCTCCCGGGCCATCATGCTCCATTACCACCCATTCTTTTTTCCCATCCTTTTCTTCGGCCCGGATGAAACCTGTTCCATCACTGTCAGCAAACCATGCGGGAGCATCTCTTGCAGTAGATTCGCGGTTATAGCTACTGGCCTGCAAAGAAGCGTAGGCAGGAAACGGGTACCTAGCAAGGCAGGTTCTGCAGGCCATTTCTTTTAATAAAGATTGTATTGTTACCTCTTGTGCATTTACATTTTGATAAAATGATGTAAGAAGGAATAATGCAATTTTTATTTTTTTCATTTTTTTTAATTCATTGATAAAATTGCGTTAACTGCCATTTTATTTATTCTTCTTTACTTTTTGCGTGAATATAATTATCTTATTGCTATGATATAACTGAATAGCTGAGTTCAGGAAAAAATACGGCACAACAATTAAAGAGTTCAAGGCGTCAGCTTGTGACTATTCCTGAATTACAATTTTATCAAAACACTTTTACTTAAAGGAAAAATATTGGACTTACTCCACCTTCGATTATTTGATGGAAGCTTCTTTCAATTCATGTCACAAGCGGGACGCTTGCGCCAACCCTACGATAACAGTTACAATATGCTAGAGCGAAAGTTGAGCAACCAGATTAAAAAAAATAGAGAAAGTTCAGCATCTTTTTAGTTAGATTTATTTAATAATAGCATCTTTAAGTAACTACGGCATGTACTATAACATTGATGAAATCGTAAGAGAAAAAAGTGATGAAGAATTATTGAGCATGGTTTATCAATTTGACTAATGGGATGTGGAAATGCTGAAGGCTGTAGAAAATGAATTAGAGATAAGAAACGCCCTTCCCGCTGATGTTGGAATCCGTAGGCAGGAAGTAATAAACAATGAAGATGAATTCTTATCGAAAGGCAAAGAAGCGAGCATCGGAGGACAAATTTTGGGGTGGATTGGTGTATTGGGAATCATAATCGGCTACAACTACGCATTTTCAAGAGTCAGGAGTAAATACACAGGGAAAAAATATTATGAATACGATGTGGCCTCCAGGGAAAATGGGACATATATTTTTTATACCTCTGTTATTGTATTTATTATTTCCACTTTTTATCTCTTGCTAAAAAATATCAAAATATAATCGACCCCGGTGATTGTAATGAAGGGGTAAGCATTCCATGGCCGGATTTATTGAATGACATAATGAGGATGTTTATGAAGGATAGGTTTACTTTAATTAAAGTAGCGCAGGTGATAAGCCTCAATTCACGCAAGGTTGTTTGGTGCAACAAGCGGACGCTTGCGCCAACCCTACGATAACAGTTAGAATATGCCTGCCCGAAAGTTGGGGGGATATTAACCCATTATAAAGAATGAGTTGGCTTCATGTATTGGTTGTTGGTCACAAGACCAACGACGACGTGAGCTTGTAGAAGTTGTAGAAGTTTACAGATTATAACAACTTATTAATAAGAGCATAATTTAGTCTGTAAGTTGTATATTTGCATTATGTCAAAAGCAAATACAGGTAAAAATTTAAAAAGGGGCAGTACAGATTCTCAGGAAAGGGTGAGAGAAT
>JBKJRY010000199.1:0-27875 GCA_046593045.1 Chitinophagaceae bacterium
GCAGTGGAATATGCTGACTATTGCTTAATCAATTTAAAGCTTTGCTTATTTTTTCCATCGGAAAATCTGAGAATATACACCCCGGGCGTAAGCCCCTGCAATTCGGTGAATTTAATAAACTGAGATTGATCCTTTTGCAAGGTTACAGTCTTCAATAATAACAATTTTCCTACAGCATCATAGAGGATAAATGTGCCTGTACCTGCATTTAATGGTTTAATTAAAACAGAAAAATCTTTATCAAAGGGATTAGGAAAGGCCTTTATATGTTTATTTCCCAAAATTGCATTTATATCCCTAAGGGAACGTTGCTGTTCAAGATCATCATATGCCAAATGAAAGTTAGGAATACCATATCCTATCCGGTCATCAGGAGAACTATATATGCTGCTGCTTTTTATTACTGCTTGTATAATTTGCATATTTGAAAATTCAGGAAAGGCTTGCCAAAGGCATGTTATCAGTCCTGCCATATTTGGCGTCGCGAATGAAGTTCCGTTTCCGGTTGCAATTTGCCCGCTTGTAGATGATAATGCTGTTGCGACTCCAACAGACGCAACCCCTGGTTTAACCTGCCCATCACTTGATGGGCCATAACTGCTAAAGCCCGCAGGAGTTCCGGAAGCATCAACCGCGCCTACAGCCAGCACACTATCAGCATCAGCAGGTGTTATGATAAAATGCCAGGCCTTGGTGCCTTCATTGCCGGCAGCAACAACAACGATCAATCCTTTTTTCGCAGCAAGATCCGCAGCTTTAGCGATTAACGTTGTATTTCCATTCATGTCAGCATAGGTGTGGTTGAAGGTTGGATTGTCAAACTGGTTATAACCCAAAGAAGTTGAAATAATATCAACGCCAATGCTATCCGCCCGTTCAGTTGCGGCGGCCCAATACTGTTCTTCCACTAATGCTTCATTCGAAGCGTCTTCTGTTCTATATAAATAATAAGTTGCTTTCGGGCCGCTTCCAACCAATTGTCCAGGGATATTTCCGGCTATGATCGAAAAGCATTGCATGCCATGCGGGTGATCTTCATCCACGCTTGTTTGATTGTCCACAAAATCATAGGTTTCAGCAATCTGATTATTTAATCTTGCACTATCGAAAGCAGGTAAAGTGAGATAATGATAAAAACCGGCATCAAGAATTGCCAGCAACATTCCTTCTCCGTGGAAACCTTTGTTATGTAAATATTCGCCCTCATGCATATGAATCTGCTGCGTTGCATTTCCATAGTTATAAAAATCTGTTATATCGTTAACAGCTTGTGGGGTTGTAATATCGTTTATTTGTTCATTAAATTTATTGTTTTGGGTTGACTGTGCAGATGCAGGGCGCATCATCGGCAGTGATTGCAAAACGAAAGGCATGTTATTAATTTTTACCAACGCTTCAGAATCATTGGTCTGTATGCATACCTGGTTAAGCCATTTCGACTTATTAAGAATAATAACGTTGCCGGCTAACCGCACACTGTCGATATATCTTTGTAAGACTGGCAAATCGCTTTCATCAATTGCTATATTTTGTTTATATCTTCTTTGAATTGATTTGGGCGATAAATACTGTGAGGGGTTATTTAGGGTGAAAGGAGTTCCTGATTTGTCTTTAAATTTTATAATGTATTTAGTGAACTGCGCGGAAGAATTATGTGAGATAAAAAATATCCCAAAAACGAGAAAAAAGGTTTTTTTCATCAGTGTGACATTCATAGCTGATGATTAAAAGTTTTAAAATTAATTATGATCAATTATGCTGAGCTTAACTCCATAACCTACGTAATAAGCGGGTCTGCCAGGTTGAGCGCCCTGGTATTCCCAGTGCAGAAACTCTTTATAAATTAATCCAATATCCTTTCCGTACTTCTCAACTGCGTAATTTTTTTCAGCATATTGAGTGCCGGGTATTGATGGATCCTGACCCAGGAACTCATCCCGTTCAAAAACTTTAATAGTACTGTCGATTGTAATTGAATTAATGGTTAGAGGCATACCAACGCTATCGTAAATATAGTCCCAGTCTTCCAGGTATTTTACGTCGGTATAATTAGAATAGGTGTCGATAAATGAATTTCCTTTCCAGGAAAAATCGTGTTTTATAGGTAACTCAAGTTTTAAGTAGCGCAAATTATTTTCAACAAATTCAATTGAATTAGCTGCTGGAACTACCATGAATGTATTATTGGGTGCCCACGGGTCAGTATTATTGTGCCTTATAAAGCGAAGGATTCTGTAAGCAGGGCGGCCCAGGTTATCGGTTGTTAAAGCATCTACCCTGTCCTGCGCTTGGTAGTGGATCACGCTGTCTTTTTGTCCAAAATTTACATAGTAAACAGTAGAGTCCAGGTTATAAGTAATGTATTTACCTACCTCGAGTGGATAATAATCTGATAATTGTGCAGAAGCAAAGTGCTCACTCTCTTTTTTACAGGATGAAATGAAAATTGAAATAATAATCAGGCCAACAAAATATCTTGTCATTTCGAAATGTTATAAAGTTTCACTGAGAACTTAAGAAGAATGATTAACTGACTTATACTACTCCACTGGTTCGTTGAATAACGCCTCCGCCAATTACATCATCATTTTCATAAAAAACCGCACTTTGGCCGGGAGCAATTCCCTTAACGTTTCCATAGAAACGGACATTTACATTGTTTTCGTATTTATAAAGATGAGAAAGTGCCCCTTTATCTTTATACCTGATTTTTGTGTGTGCTTCCATTCCATCATTTAACTGGTGGTATTTCATCAAATTAATACCAGATACCACCATTTCATTCCGGTTAAGAGCTTCTTCATCCCCTAATACAATTGTATTCGTTTCGGGAATAATTTCCGTAACAAAAGCGGGTTTCCCTAACGCAATGTCAAGTCCCTTACGTTGGCCTACTGTATAAAAAGGATAGCCCTTGTGAGGTCCTAAGATTTTACCCTCGGCATTTACAAAAAATCCGCCCGATACTTTTTCTTCCAAACCAGGGACTTTTCTTTTGAGGAAACCGCGATAATCATTGTCAGGAACAAAGCAAATTTCGTAGCTCTCGTTTTTTTTAGCAAGTTCTGGGTATCCAAAGTCGTGGGCCATCTGCCTTATTTCTGTTTTTCGATAAGAGCCCAGCGGCAAAAGAGTACGGTTCAGCAAATCCTGTTGAAGCCCCCAGAGCGCATAGCTTTGGTCTTTTGTTTCATCAATTCCCTTCCTTATAAAATACCTGTCATTTGAATGTTGATGAACTTGTGCATAATGGCCTGTTGCAATAAAGTCACAATTCAGGGCATTTGCTCTCTTAAGCAAGGCCCTCCACTTAATATGCGTATTGCACATTACGCAGGGGTTTGGTGTCCGGCCGGCGATATATTCTTCCACAAAATTGTCGATTACAAAATCACCAAATTCTTGCCTTATATCCAGTATAAAATGAGGAAATCCATGTTGTACCGCGGCAGCTCGGGCATCGTTAAAACTGTCGAGATTACAGCATCCTGTTTCCTTACCGGAATTACCGCTGCTGGTTGCATAATCCCATGTTTTCATAGTGATGCCTACAACATCGTATCCCTGGTGATGAAGCATAAGGGCGGCCACAGTGCTATCAATGCCGCCGCTCATTGCCATTAAAACTTTACCTTTTTTGCTCATGATTTATATAAGATTTGCAAAGATAAGAAGATTCAAGTGGGGATTAAATTTGACAAGAGCGTGTTTTTGCAAAATCCAAGACAATATTTTTAAACTTTTTTTTCATTTAAAATTGATATTTAAAGGTTTATTGCTTGTTACATTTGGAAGATTGATAAATTTTTCAATTCGGCCAACTAAAAAGATAGCATGAGCTTGGAGTCTTTTTTTGAGCATACCAGGTTTTAGACTGTTATAATTATCGAATTACTATGCAGCATAATATTGAAAAATACGGATATAAAATTTCATAGAAATTGACAATCAAAAGATTAGCTTAAGGAAATCTTCACCCACCTTAAAATATTTTATTGATTTGCTTTAATAAATTTCGGAATAAATTTTATTATTGTATTCCATATTTCAACAATGAATCCTGGCGACGTACGCAATTCCGAAAAATATCATTCAATCCATCCCGACCTGAATAATTGGGCCAGGGACTTTTCAGAACATTTAAAAGTGCAACCTTCTGATAATTATATTCAATACCCTGAAAGTTTTGCTACCGGTTTCGCAAAAGTATCCAATATAGAACCGGGGCTTTCATACAGGATAGTAGATTATGTACTTAATACTGATTTTGTTTTTACGAGAGAGCCTTCTGAAGATTTCTACCTGATCATTTATTTATACATGTATGGCAACTCGACCAAGCTCCACTATACCGTAAATGGCCAGGTAATATTTGATGGTGTTGGCGATAACTTTTCTTCACTATTAATGACAAACAGTTTGGTGTCGCAGAGGTTGGAACTGGTGGCAGATACCATTGTAAAAGGACTTACCATTCAGCTAACCGATGATTGGCTATCGGAAAAAATTAACCGGGAAAACACTTTAAATTATTCCTTACTTCGCGAGAGAAATATTTTTAAATTCTTTTTAACTCCTAAAAGCCAAAAGCTTTTGAATGAGATATTTACTGACAATTTGAGCAGTGCGGCTCCTGAACTTCACCTAAATACCAGGGTCCTTAGAATTTTAGAAGGTTTCCTGGAAAATATCCTTCAAAATGGAGCATCGGAAAACGTGTTTCCTTTTCCCGAAAAAGATTTTCAGAGCATATTAAAAATTGAGAATTTGCTTCGCGAAAATTACTCCGCAGAATTTCCTAAAATTGAAAATCTTTCACGTACTGCTTTGATGAGCGAAACCAAATTAAAAACTTTTTTCAAGAAAGCATTTGGAATGGGTCTGTATGAATATTATCAAAAGAACAGAATGCATAAGGCGAAGCAACTGCTTCAAACCAGCAAATATTCCGTATCAGAAGTTGGCTCTCTAATTGGCTATCAAAATTTAAGCAATTTCTCCAACGCCTTTAAAAAGGAATTCGGACAATTACCGAAGAATTGTAATAAAATAGGATAACGCTTCGCACGTTTGGACTTAGATTTCTTTTCTTTTTTGCGAAAAAAATTGTTATGCTTGTCCATTCGGAGAGCCATGTTGTGCGTGCTTTTAATGCCCTTTGCAGGCATTCTTTAACCGCCTGGAGAATTATTATGGATATGGTCTGCTTATATTTGGCTAATACCTCAACCTAAGAATCATAGATATATTGTAGAAAAACCCACGACACCCCCGGTTACTAAATTATATATTGTCTCCGGTAGGTAACAATAATTATAAAGCCTCCTTTCGGAGGCTTTATAATTCCCCTTGCTTTTAGAAAACGAATCAATCAATCTTTTTATTCGTAGTCATAACTGCACATGGTTTTCTTCCTTCATTCACCTAACTTTGCACCCCGTAAACGCAAAAAATATGAGTGGTGCATTAAAAGAAGTTCGAAACCGAATAAGTAGTGTGCAAAGTACGCAGCAGATAACCAAGGCAATGAAAATGGTAAGTGCGGCTAAATTGAGAAGAGCACAGGATGCCATTGTTCAAATGAGGCCTTATGCAAAAAAGCTTCAGGAATTGCTTGCCAATATCGTGAGTAATGCTGACGGTAATATAAATATGGAACTTGCTACAGAAAGGCCGGTGGAGAAGCTTTTACTTATAGTAATTACGAGCGACAGGGGATTGTGCGGGGGATACAATAGTAATCTCATAAAATTAGCGAAGGAAGTGATAAAAGAAAAATATCCATCAATTGCTGCAAAAACTAATACGGAAATTTTACCCGTTGGCAAAAAAGGATATGAACATTTCACAAAGAATAAATTCAAAGTAATAGATCAATACTGGAGTATTTTTTCTGATCTAAGTTTCGATAATATAGCCTCAGCATCAAAATTTGCAATGGAAGCCTTTACCAAAGGTGATGTAGATGCTGTGGAACTTGTATACAGCGAATTTAAAAATGCGGCAACTCAAAATTTTATCGCTGAACAATTTTTGCCTGTAAAGAGAACTGAAAAGAAAAAAGGAGAGGCTAATGCTGACTTTATTTTCGAACCCGATAAAAATGTTTTGATTCGGGAGCTTATGCCTAAGATTCTGAATACGCAATTATACAAAGCAATACTTGATGCACATGCCAGCGAGCATGGAGCACGAATGACAGCTATGGATAAAGCAACAGATAATGCGCAGGAACTTTTGAAGGCTCTTAAAATAAGTTACAACCGTGCAAGGCAGGCGGCTATTACTACAGAGCTTACTGAAATAGTAAGTGGAGCGGCGGCGTTACAGGGGTAATAGTTAGTCATTAAGTCAATAGTCATTGAGTCAATTATAAACATTACTTTTCATGATAAAATTGATAGATCTTGAAGTTTATAAAGTGGCAATGAAGATTGGAGATCATATTTGGGATTTAGTTGACAAATGGGATTATTTTAATAAGGATACATTGGGGAAACAATTTGTAAAAGCCGCAGATTCAATCGCACTAAATATTGCTGAAGGGTATGGAAGATTTTTTTATAAAGAAAATAAAAACTTCAATTATTATAGCCCGGGTTTGGCTTATGAGTGCACAAGTTGTTTAAGAAAAGCGGTTAAAAGAAAATTAATTACAAAAGAAAAAAATTTAGAATTAAGAGTTTTATTTGAAAAATATTTAAAACTAATAAATGCTTACATCAAATCCATTGGTCAATCAGAAATAAAAGATCAAAAAAAAGTGACCATTGACTTATTGACCAATGACTCAATGACGAATGACTAATGGAAATAAGCACAATAATCCCACACATAGAAGCCTTAATATTTGCAAGCGAAAAACCGCTATCTCAAATTGAATTGATAGAGCTCGTGAACAATGCGCTTGGTTTTATAGAAGATCGTGCTACACAGGAGCAGGTAGATGCTGCAATCAAGGCGATTGAAGAAAAATACAATTCTGAATTCTACCCTTTTGAGATTGCCCGGAGCGGCGGGGGATGGCAATTTCTTACAAAAAAGAAATTTCATAAAACAATTGCCCAGCTAAATGGCGACAAATTCCTGAAAAAACTTTCTGTTGCTTCTCTTGAAACACTTTCTATAATTGCCTATAAACAACCGGTTACAAAATCTGAAATTGAAATTATCAGAGGTGTCAACTGTGATTATGCTGTCCAAAAACTGCTTGAAAAGGAATTAGTGGTAATTGCAGGCAGAAAAGAAGATGCGCCGGGTAAGCCACTTATTTACACTACTTCCAAATCCTTTATGGATTATTTTGGGATTAATAGTCCTGACGATTTACCTAAGATAAAAGAAGTACTGAACCAGGAAATCCTTGAGGCGACAAAAATTGAAAATGCTGAGAATGGCGAAAGTGCTGAAAATGAATCTAAGGACCCAGGTGATAATTTAGCAGACCCTGCAATTGAGGAAGATGGGAGTGAAGAAAAACAGTCGCCTGGGGTAGAAAATAATTCTAAACCTGTTATTTCAGAATAATTATTCACCGCACTTTTTTAAAAATCTAAAAAATTTAATGCATGTCCACGGTTCTAAAACATAGCCAACTGGCAGAGATCGCCAAAGAATTTGGAACGCCCGTGTATATTTATCATGCAGAAAAAATCGCTGAGCAATACAACAAGCTGGTATCGGCATTTAAAAAAACAGATTCAAAATTCTTTTATGCATGTAAAGCATTGTCGAATATAAATGTACTCAGGTACATTCAAAACCTTGGCGCATCGCTCGATTGCGTAAGCATCAATGAAGTAAAACTTGGGCTGATGGCTGGGTTCACAAAAGAAAATATTTTATTTACACCCAATTGTGTTGATTTATCTGAAATAATTGAAGGCAAAGATTTGGGGGTAATTATAAACATTGATAACATTTCCATTCTTGAGCAATTTGGCCATAAGTTCGGGGGAAGCTACCCTGTTTGCGTGAGATTGAATCCGCATATAATGGCCGGAGGAAATTTCAAAATTTCTACGGGCCACATTGATAGCAAATTCGGCATAAGTATTCACCAGATGCGTCATATTGAGCGGGTGGTGAAAAGTACGGGCCTTAATGTTACCGGTATTCATATGCATACGGGTAGCGAAATAAAAGATGTGAATGTATTCCTCCAGGGGCTGGATGTAATGTTTGAAATGGCCACTCATTTTCCGAATATTAATTTTATTGATCTTGGTAGTGGCTTTAAAGTGCCCTACCAGGAAGGAGATATAGAAACTGATATCGATCTTCTTGCTAAAAAAATTGCTGTTGCTTTTAAAAACTTTGAAAAAGAACAGGGAAAGAAAATCCAGATATGGTTTGAGCCGGGGAAATATTTGGTTAGTGAAGCAGGGTATTTCGTCGTGAAAGCAAATGTCGTAAAGCAAACTCCTGCGACAGTTTTTGCAGGCGTAAATAGCGGCTTTAATCATTTGATACGTCCCATGTTTTATGAAGCTTATCATCACATTGAAAACATAAGTAACGATAAAGGCCCCGAAAGAATTTATACTGTCGTAGGAAATATTTGCGAGACAGATACATTTGCCTGGGACCGAAAACTCAATGAAATAAGAGAAAGCGACCTGTTGGTATTTTATAATGCAGGTGCATACGGATTTGAAATGTCATCTAATTTTAATTCGAGGCTTAAGCCGGCTGAAGTATTTGTAAAAGATAGTAAGCCAAGTCTTATCAGGAAGAGAGATGTTTTCGAAGATCTTTTGAAAAACCAGGTGGTTTGATTGAGGTAAGTAACGCCAGAGCTGAAACTGGATAGCATTGCCTTATGCCTCACAGTATCCTTTCTCTCACACGATCTATACCACTTTTCAAGGAGCACAAGGGGGGAAAAAGCGGCATTGCAATCAATATTTCTTTACCGTATGTTTACATTTATATGCAATTCTAATTAATAAAAAATTACGTGAATATTTTGTCTTCTGCACCAGTGACAAATGTGATCTGCATATAAAAAAAGCTCTCTGTCTCTTTACTAGCTTTTTTTAATTTGAAAAGTCTTATAACTATTTTTACAAAAAATATTTTAATATTTTGCCTGCAACTAGATTAATATTAAAAACTACTAAAAATAAGTCCATGAATGAGTCAAGGAATTTCTCCATTATTTTCAAAAAATGAAAGTGTAATAATTGTGGGTGGTGGAGTTACCGGTCTTTGCACCGCTTATTATCTTGAGAAAAATGGACATCAGGTGACGGTAATTGATAAGGGTGATATCACCGATGGATGTTCTTTTGGAAATATGGGTTTTTTATCTCCCAGCCATTTCATTCCATTAGCTTCGCCAGGTATCATAGGAGAAGGGCTAAAACACATGTTCAGCAATAAAAGCCCTTTCTATATAAAACCACGTCTCAGCCTGAAATTTCTCAGGTGGGGCCTGGAATTTTATAAAAACAGTAACCAGGAAATTGTCGAGAAAAATTCACCTCATTTAAGTGAACTGTTGCTGCTTAGCCGGAGACTGATGAATGAAATAAGGGATGACATCGGCGATGTATTTGACATGCAGGAAACCGGCTGTATGATAATGTGTCGAAGCCGGGAAGTTTTTGAACAGGAGCTTCTCATTGCCGATACCGCAGAAAAACTTGGGCTTAGCGTGGAGAGATTAGATGGTAAGCAGGTACAAGAACTCGAGCCTGATGTGGAAGTAAAGGTCGCTGGAGCAGTTTTATTTAAAGACGATGCTCATATTGATCCGGGAAAGTTTATGGTTGTCCTGAAAAATTGTCTGGAACAAAGGGGCGTCACTTTTATATTAAATACAGATGTGACCGGATTTGATAAAAATGGGGATACTGTATCAGGGATCATCACCGGGCAAGGTTCATTTACTGCTGATAATATTGTACTTAGTACCGGTAGCTGGCTCCCGGAAATAGCTAAAATGCTAAATATTACCTTATTGATGGAACCCGGAAAGGGATATAGTTACACCTACGACCATGTGGAAAAAAATATTCGCTATCCTGCAATATTGGTTGATGGAAGGTGTGCAATAACTCCGTGGAAAAATAAATTGCGAATAGGTGGTACCATGGAATTCAGTGGCATTAATAACAAAGTCTTAAGAAACAGGATGCAGGGAATTTATGATTCTGTTAAAAGCTTTTATCCCGGCCTACAAATTGATTTTCCGCCTGTTGAAAAGATCTGGACTGGCCTGCGGCCGGTTACCCCGGACGGACTTCCTTATATTGGCAAACCCAAATCATACAACAATGTAATAATTGCAGGTGGCCATGCAATGTTGGGTATTTCAGAAGGAGCGGGGACCGGGAAGATTGTAAGTGACATTATCAGCCATAAAACTCCCGGAACAAATATTACTGCGTTCAACCCGGAGCGATTCTAAAAGAAGCCCACACGTTGTCGAATTCCCCATTGTGTCATTTTGTCTAATATTTGTTATTGGCAAAAAGTTTGACAATGCTACCTTTGCAGCCAATTTTAAAATATGGAAAATAACGAAAAAGATATTTACGAAACGAATGACCACGATCCTATTGAGGCAGAGGATTTTGTTGTAGGTGAAAAAGAACAGGTCGAAAATGAAGACCAGGACGCATTTGATCCTGCTCTGCCATCTGAAGAGACCGCAAAGCTGCGGGCTGAGCTTGAAGAGCAGCGTGATAAATACATGCGTCTCTTTGCCGAATTTGATAATTACAAAAGACGTAGTGCGAAAGAACGTATTGAATTAACACAAACTGCTGGTAGAGAAGTAATCACTTCCTTGCTGCAGGTGCTTGATGACAGCGACCGCGCCGAGAAACAAATGCAGGAAACGGATGATGCACAGCAGATAAAGGAAGGTGTCCAGCTTGTGTTCAATAAATTAAGAAAGACCTTAAATGGAAAGGGGTTGAAGCCCATGGAGAGCCTTGGGACTGATTTTGACGTTGAAAAACATGAAGCGATCACGGAAATTCCAGTAACAGATAAAAACCAAAAGGGTAAGGTAGTAGACGAAATTGAGAAAGGCTATTACCTGAATGATAAACTGATAAGATTTGCCAAGGTTGTTGTGGGCAAATAAACTTATTACAAAACATTTTTTTCTTAACCTGGTAATTGCGAAACAGGTTATGAATTTTATAATTTTCGCAATTCATAGTAAAACTGTATGGTAAGTTCAATGGCTTCAAAAAGACATTATTACGAAATTTTGGGAATAGATAAGTCTGTAACCGCTGCTGAAATTAAAAAAGCATACCGTAAAGTAGCTATGCAACATCATCCTGATAGAAATCCGGGCGACCATACCGCAGAAGAAAAATTTAAAGAAGCCGCTGAAGCTTATGAGGTGCTCAGCGATCCGGATAAACGGGGTAAATATGACAGGTTTGGGCATAGTGCTTTCAGCGGTGGTCGTGGTGGAGGATTCTCTGGGCACGATATGAATATGGAAGATATTTTCAGCCAGTTTGGAGATATTTTCGGCGATGATGTATTTGGAAGTTTTTTTAGTGGTGGCAGAAGCGGCGGCCGTCAAGGACGCAGCAGGGGAGTAAGAGGAAGCAATCTCCGCGTTAAAATAAAAATGAATTACGAGGAAATTGCAAAGGGGACATCAAAAACCATTAAGGTAAAAAAATATATTTCCTGCAATACTTGTGCAGGATCTGGAGCAAAAGATAAAGGCGGCATGCAAACCTGCAGTACGTGCGGAGGAAGCGGCCAGGTAAGAAGGGTACAAAATACATTTCTTGGCCAGATGCAGACTGTAACAACGTGCCCTGCATGTAATGGCGAAGGATCAGTGATAACAAGTAAGTGTACCAATTGTAAAGGTGAAGGCCGGGTATATGGAGAAGAGACAGTAACCCTGGATATACCTGCAGGTGTACAGGATGGTATGCAACTGAGCATGAGCGGTAAAGGTAATATGGGTGAGCGTGGAGGTGGCCCGGGTGACCTGATTATTTTAATAGAAGAAGAAGCCCATCCGCAATTGCACAGAGAAGGATTAAATGTTGCTTTCGATTTATACATTTCATTTCCCGATGCTGTTTTCGGTACGCAGGCGGAAGTCCCCACTATCGATGGTAGGGCAAAAATTAAAATACCCGCGGGTACTCAAAGCGGTAAAATATTTCGTCTCAAAGGGAAAGGCTTCCCATCAATAAATTCTCATGAAAAAGGTGACCAGTTAATTAGCGTAAATGTATGGACACCTCAAAATGTGACGGCAGAAGAAAAGGAAACTCTTGAAAAGATGCTTCAAAGTGATAATTTCCAGCCAAAGCCAGATAAGAATGACAAGACTTTTTGGGAGAAAATAAGGGAGACATTTGCTTAATATTGCGATGTGTACCAGGTGAGTAATGATTTTCCTGGATGATGCCAGAAAAGATTTTATTTCTTCGCTATCTCCAATAAGTCTTGAGCCCGATTTGCGTAATAATTTACAAAAACCAGATTCACGCCAATCATTATATCTTCAATTGTATTTGTTTTAACGGCATCAAACAACTATCTACTTCATATCCTATCTAATCAGTGAGCCCGGGGAATTTTTTCCTGGATCGTTGGTTTTGAATCTTCCTGCTTTTCATAAGGTCAAGCGCCAACTTCAGGCGCGCTGTAATAAGCATCTTTGGAATTTTTTTGCAATTCAATGTAAGATTTCAAGTGGTTCAATGCTACCTTTGTATCACCTCTGCACATTTTTCCTTTCCTAAAAGTTCTATTTTTGATCCATGCCACATAATCATTTGCAATCTCAATTTTTATTAAACCCAAACATCACTTATTTAAATTTTGGTTCGTTCGGAGCTTGTCCAAAACTTATTTTTGAAGACTATCAAAAATGGCAGATTGAGCTTGAAACAGAGCCTGTGCAATTTATGACAATGAACGGCCCTGGTTATTTAAAGGCATCGCGGGAAGCCCTGGCAAAATATATTCATTGCAATGCTGATGATGTAGTGTATGTTACCAATCCTTCTTACGGAATAAATATCATTGCCAAAAGTTTTCAATTAAATGCCGGCGACGAAATTCTCAGCACTAACCTGGAATATGGCGCACTCGACCGCACATGGAATTATTATTGCAAACAAGCAGGCGCCAAATATGTGAGGGCGGAAATATCGCTTCCACTTGTTTCCAAAGAGCAATTTATAGAAGATTTTTTTTCTGGCGCGACAAATAAAACAAAAGCCATTTTTATAAGCCACATCACCAGTGCAACTGCATTGATATTTCCTGTAAAAGAAATTTGTGAAATGGCTAAATCAAAGGGATTGTTCACCATTGTAGATGGTGCACATGTTCCCGGCCACATCTCTTTGGATATAGCTGAACTGGACCCGGATGTGTACACGGGTGCCTGCCATAAATGGATGTGTGCTCCTAAAGGCTGCTCGTTTTTATACGTGAAAAAAGAGTGGCAAAATTTGTTCGATCCTTTGCTGATAAGCTGGGGATATGATAGCATAAAGCCTTCGGATTCCCAATTCCTCGATTATCATCAACTACAGGGCACAAGGGACTATTCTGCATTTTTAAGTGTGCCTAAAACGATAGAATTTTTGAAGGAGAATGACTGGCTCGCAGTAGCAGCGAATTGCAGACAACTGGCACATACCAATTATATGCGTTTTTGCAATTTACTAAACACGCAACCCCTGTGTCCTGTTACCGACGAATTTTTAGGGCAGATGTGCAGCATACCCATTACGACTTCTCAACCTGAAAAATTGCAGAAATTACTTTTTGAAAAACACAGGATAGAGGTACCCGTTATGAAACAAGGTGCCCTGACTTTTATCAGATATTCTATACAGGCTTTTAATACCCAGGAAGATTTAGATAAGTTGTACGATGCGCTGAAAGAAATAATTGATGAGGGTGAGTTAATAACATCCTTAGAAAGAGGAGAAATTTAATAAGTAAAAAGTGAAAAATTTATAGTTGTTTTTTATAAACCTGACTAATTAATTTCTATAATAGGTGCGCAACTTATATCGAATTTCTGGGGGATTTTTCTTGCTTGATAAACACAAACATTTTTTTTTCTACAAATCTCTATTATCTCTCGTTTATTCGAATCGTTTATATTTAGTCCTAATATCACTTCAGCAAATACTTCATCTGGGAAATTAAATATTCTATCAACATTTGACAGAGGTTCTGGGAACTTGAGTTTTGAAATACGATACTCTGCTTCATATTGCCATTCAGAAGATTTGAAATGAGTTGTATAGAACATATCTTGAATTTCATTCTTACTTAATGGGTCTATTTCGGGAAATTTTGAATCATAAATTACCATTCCACCCTTTCCCCCATTTTTTGATTTTACAACATTCTTTCTAACTTTATCTTCATAAAACCCAATACAAAATCCTTGATGGCTATTGGCATAATGCGACTACAATAATATTTGGTTCCATACGGCGCTGAAGCATATAACTCCATAATGAAGATTATTTTCAATTACAGTTAAATCTTCAAATTCTTTCTGAAGCGCATCTAAGTCGTTTAGCCTACTTTCCATTTGTGTAATCATAGAAAGAGGGCGAATATTTGAGTTGGAATTTGACCACTCAGCGAATGAGTCAATCATGATACGATTAATAAATTTATCTTTTTTTTCAGGTGTATTTAAAAGCTGGTAGTTTTTTGTAATTCTACAATCGAATGGGTCATTAAAATCCTTAGGTGATGCTAAATATAATTCATTGTACATTAGGACGGATCTATGTAGTGGATTGTTCCAGTCTCTATATTTATATATTATCTCTGGAAATTCCATATTAAGATTTTATAAGTATTTTTCAAAGAAAATTATTGTAAAATTAAAGAAGCGTTTATATTAAAGCTAAAGATTTCTTACTCCATATCACACCCAATTGGCGAGCAAGGTGGAACCTTTTCATGCATGTTTGGCTTGGCATCTTCGGGCTTTTCATCCGGTCAAGTGCCAGCATAAGATGCGCTGTATAAGAAGCGTCTTTTAAGATTTTTAACAGCGATTCAATGTAGGTTTTCAAATCGTTCAAAGCTTTTTTTACTTCAGCCCTTGCCTGGAGGGCAACCTTCCTGCTTTTTCATCTTCTTTGTTTTGTCTTCGATTGAAGGGAGCTTTTTGAATGGTAGCAAATAGTGGTAATATCAAGAGAAGGCGGAAAAATAATTTCATTGCAATTGGGTTTGTTGCTAAAGGTAAATGATGGGGATAAATACTATTCGTCTTTTAGAAGAATGGGAGCGTTAGTGGTTTGAATTCAACCGGGCAATTTGGTCTGCACGTGTTGATAGGCATGTGGGCTCGCAGTCGAATAACGAAACCAATAACCTTACTTATATCCCATTGCCTGCAGATGAAAAAGCTCAGCATAGTGTCCATTCTGTTCCAACAATTCTTTATGGCTTCCCATTTCAATTTGCCTGCCATTTTCAAGAACTAAAATACGATCCGCCATACGCACAGTGGAGAAGCGATGTGAGATGAGCACCGCTGTTTTCCCCGTGGTGAGCTCTGCGAAACGCTGGAACACTTCATACTCTGCACGGGCATCGAGAGCGCTTGTGGGTTCATCTAAAATGAGCAGTTGCGCTTCTTTCATGTAGGCACGGGCAAGGGCTACTTTTTGCCACTCGCCCCCGCTTAACTCCACACCATTATTAAAGCGACGGCCAAGAGCCTGGTCATATTTCCCAGGCAATTTTAATGCAAGTAAATTCGCAAGACTTTTTTCAGCTGATTGTTCTATCAATGGGCGGTTGTGCTGTTCATCAATATTGCCCACTGAAATATTCTGGGCAAAGCTCATTTGGTAACGCAGATAGTCCTGGAAAATAATTCCAATATTCCGGCGCAGGTCATTAATATCATAATCACGCAGATCAATGCCATCGAGTAAAATGCGGCCTTCCGATGGCTCGTATAAACGTGCAAGCAGTTTTACTAATGTAGTTTTGCCAGCACCGTTTTGTCCAACCAATGCAAGCTTCTCGCCGGCATTTAATGTAAAGTTTAAATGGCGATTGGCCCATGTTTCACTATTATGATACCTGAAGCCAACATTCTCAAATGTAAATCTATACTGTATAGGATTTGGGAAAGTAACCGGGCTGGCGCTCACTTTTATCTTTGGTTCAATTTCAAAGAACTCAAAAAAATCACGCAGGTAAATAGCTCCCTGCGATACGGAAGTGAAACGCGATAGAATATTTTCCAGCAGGCTTCTCAACTGGCGAAAAGAACCGGCAAGAAAAATAAGCGTTCCTATAGTTAATACGCCTTCAACAGTTTTCATGATCATAACTATATAAGCTGTGTAATATCCCGCACTTCCAAGCAGGGCGAACGCGGTACCCCAAGCCGCACGTTTTGAGGATAATTTTTTATTGTCATCATAAAATTTGTTACTTAGGGTTTTGAAGCGGTCCACCAGGAAGTGCGATAATTTAAACAGTTTAACTTCTTTTGCAGTTTCATCGCTGGCGCCGAGGTAACGCATATAATCAAGTTCGCGGCGCTCTGGCGTTTGCCCCCTTGTAAGGGCATAACTTTTATCATTAAAATAATTCTCACCAATAAACGCCGGAACAATTGCTACCAGTAATAGCAAAATTAGCCAGGGATTAAATGCCATTAACCCGGCAGAAAGAAATGCCATGGTAATAATGTCCTGCACCTGCGTGAGTAACTGTGATAATAAAATGGTGCGGCCTACGGTTTGCTGCCTGGCTCTCTCCAGCTTATCGTAAAAAGCAGAATCTTCAAACTGGTCAAGATCAAGCGTATCAGCATGCTCCATGATCTTTACAGAAGTATAATTGGAAAAAAGATCGCCGAGTAAACTGTCTACCAGCAAAATTGCACGGCTCAATGCATCTGATAAAATAGCCAATGCAAATTCCGCAATCACCAGCTTCCATAAAAAACTATGATCCGGCGCAGTGGTTTTGCTTAATGCAATTACTTCATCTATTATTAGTTTGCCAACGTAAAGAATAGCAACGGGCAGAGCTGAACGGAATAATCGTAACACCGCATTAAGAATAGTATACCAATGATTGGTTTGCCAAACCAGTTTAAAGAACCTGGGCAGGTTCCTGAGTGCCGCGAATTTTTCTTGTAATGTTGGAGTGGAATCAGTATTTGCAGGTGCAGGTCTTTTCTCATTCGCCATGCGTACTTTGCTCATGACGGCGAAATTAAGTCAATTACGTGTTTCGTTTTTGCTGAAGTGAAATCAAAGAAAATATCATAAAAACTATTGGCGCTTAAAACCTGAAGGCAGGAAAATATTTAAAATTAAAAAAGTAGCATGGCGAATAAAGAGATATCCAATATATACTTTGATACTTTGAACTATCGCATACCAAATTTATTTTTAATTCTTGATAATCCTGTAAGATTCGCTTATGCCATCGAGCGTGAATTGAAAAGTGTAAGTGCCTTTGGATATTTCACCCAGATGTATGTGTCCATTGTTTATGCCTTCTGATGCTGATAGCTCAGTTTGTAATACGAGTCTGCCTTGTGCATCAATTAGCTTTGCAATCATTAAGCCTGCTTTATCCGCATTAAATTTTAGCATCAGGTGCCCAATGCCGCTGATAGGATTGGGTGAAAGTGAAATAATTAGCTTTGCAACCGCTGACTTGTTTTTATAAATTTTTATGGGAAATAATTGTGTTTGCCCATCCTTGTCTACGATCGCCAGGAAATAATAAGCATACCTTATAGAAGAAGTTATTTTATCATCAGTAAATGAATAATCTCTCACTGTTGCAGAGTTGCCTGCGGCAGCTATTTGAGCTATTTCGTTAAAGTTAGTTCCATCAAGGCTTTTACGAATTGAAAAGTGATCGGCATTCAATTCGGTCTGCGTGGTCCAGCTAATATTTACTCCTTCTTTTGTTTCCGAGATATTGAATGCTGACAGTGTAACCGGTGTAACAATAGCCGTTGCGGTAAAGGATGCCTGCATTTGTACCGGGTGGATATTACATTGATAAGAGTACGATCCAACGGCACTTACAGTATAATCGAACGTTTGACTTGATGAAATTATTGAAGCATCCCACGTGCCAGCGCCACCGGGTACGGAAAGAGATGTTGTGGTATGAAAACCACTTACCCATACCCAATGTATTACATCACCCACTTTTACATTTAGTGTTGCGGGGGAGAATTGAAAATCCTCAACATTAACGGTCCACGTTGTTGCCTGGGATTTTAAACATAATAAGCATATAAGAGGAAGTAGTATTTTTTTCATAAAATATATTTAGCATGATGATTCCGTTGCAATCCATACCTGTTTATCGTATAAAAATTCGTAAAGGTTGCTTCATGCTACCAGGAAATAAAATTTTTTTAGCAAGGAAAAAATATTAGAAAACTGCTCTTTGCGAAGAGCATGGAAGCCTGTAAGGACTAGAACTTTACCGGTAATAAACTACCGGTCATTGATTTTCAAAAATCTTTTTATTTGCGCCGCTTACCAATGTTGAACACCCGGGAAATATTAAACCCAAAAAGAATATCCCCATTGCCCCAGGAGCCGTTATTTTGGGGAATGAATTGGCTTTCCGTCATTCCCTGTGAGTTGGTAAAAAGCAATTGGAAAACATGGCCGCCGGTTTCGATATCAAAACCAATTGCAAGTGCATTGGTTGTTCCTGGTGTTTTATGATCCTGCAGCTGGTAATAATATTCAACATTAATGCTTGTGCGTTTGGTTAACTTTTGCCTGCCGCCGATGCCAATCGCAAGTATATCATTTGGGTCTGATGCCAGGGCTGCTTCATTACGATGAACTAGCGTTGGCATTATTTGTAATGAAAGGTCTTCACTAAATTTCCTGCCTATTATCAACTGGTGTGTATAAAACAATCTTGAGCTAAATAATTCCTTTTGATCCGGATTTTCTGATCGTTTTGTTTTGATAGCTATAGTGGGCACATAATCGAGCGTTACAGGCATGTTATGCCTGCCAGACGATTGGCGTAATAATTTCATTTTAAAAAATGCATCATAAGTTTTCTCAAATGTGCTTCTGCCCACTCCCACCATTAGCTTATCGCTTAATCCGAAATCAAAACCGAAACGCATAGTTGCATTGTCCAAACCAAATAACTCATAGATGCCTTTATTCAATGCATCAAAGCGATGCGAAATCTTCAGGTCCATAACTCCTTTGGCAGTAGTTTCTACTGAATGCCCGTTAGCGAGACGGGTTGTTTTAAATGTAGCGGTCACATACTTAGTCTTATTTTTATAGTCCAGATTCACCTCGTTAGTCAGCAGCCGGAAAGCATCGCTGCTATCTTGTCGTGATACGAGAGTGGTATCCTGTGCGTAAATGCCAGGTATACGGAATGCGATTATTATAACTATCCATGTTTTTTTTATCATGCTATTAGTCCTATGATTTATTAAATGTTTCATATTTACAATCAACAGTTACCTCCACTACTTCAGCAATGTTATTAATTACCGTACCGGGTATTTTAATGTTATAGTCTTTAACGTTCAAGTTGAATTTTGAATTAGCGCTTATATTTCCATTGGATATAACAATACTTCCTGGTATTTCTATATTTTTTGTAACGCCATGAATTGTCATTTCACCTTTTACAATTACCGGGTATGTTCCGTCTGCTGAGAAATCTATTTTATTTAAATCTGTAATCATTCCTTTGAAATTTGCTTTTGGATACTTATTACTTTCTAAATAATTTTCATTGAAGTGTTCCTCCATCAATGCTTTTTTAAACTTAAAACTTCTTATAAGCACGATGAAAGCAAACTCCCCCTTTTGAGTATCTAAAAAAGTTGCAACTTCATTGTTAACAGCCTCAATATTTTCAACAGGCGCTTTTGAATAAAAAGTAATCTTACCACTGCGTGAAAACTTCATTTGTGATGAAGCGGCGGTAAAGAAGGTGCTTATCCAAATTACCAGGATAATGCATTTAATATTTTTGAATAACACTTGAAACATTTTATTTATTTAGAACCTAATTATCCGGTGCCCCGTCATTAATCCATTTTCTTATCACGGCGATGTTGCAATCACTTAATTTAGCAGCATCCTTAGGCATTTGGGCGAAACCGGGTGCATGAGTGATGACACCTAACAATAATCCGTTAACCGCAGCGGCTTTAACTATAGCATAATTATCCAACATAATATTATTGGGTGCATTAACCCCCGAATGGCAGCTAATACAATTAGCGATAAGTATAGGTTTTACTGACTGGCTATAAGTAACATCGAGGCTATCGCATGTTGCAGGATATAAAAATTCATGCTTATTGTAATAGCAACTGTGCATTAGGAAAACACATCCTGTCAATAATATAACTATTGAATATTTTTTGTGAAGATTATTTTTTTTCATTTGCTAATTTCATTTTCAAAAGTGCCGGCCCTGGCAACTGCGCAAGACAATGATTGATCATCATGGAATGGATTTACAGCGGCTAACAATTACATCGAGATTGTATCCGTCACAAAAACCTCTGACAGTTATGTTTGCACCTGTCAATGCATCGCTCGGATCAATTGATTTATCCATCACACATTTTACACCGAACATTTCATCATTGGTTTTTAACGTATAGTATGTTTGCCCATCCGTATTTTTTCCTTTCTCTTTTATCTCACCGGTAATTTCTAAAACTTTATCTCTTGGATTTTTGGCAACATATTTTTGTTGAGCAGCGATTTCATTTGTACTAAAATCATTGAATAATTGTATAGCAGAAACTTTTATCGCCTTACCCTCCAGTGGGTCGCTAAAAGGCCTGTTCCAAACTGAATATCCAATTGCCCCGGTAACTATTATCAAAATCACAAGAAGAAGTGCGATGATTTTATTTCTATTCATCAGGCCTGCTAATTGAAAGTATTATGGTTGAACAGCAAAGATTACTATGCCTCATTGAGTCACAACTATCTTTGCTTTCATGCCTTGGTGTATACTACAGTGATAATTAATCGTGCCTTCAACTGAAGGTGTAAAACTAAAATTGCCTCCATCGGAAAGATTTCCACTATTAAATGTGGATCCATCATCTGCAGTAACCGTGTGGTTATATCCATCTTTATTGGTCCATGTAATCTTCGTGCCTTTCTTAACAGTTATGGTGGAGGGAGTAAAAGCCATTCCGGAAATTTGAACAGCTCCCGGAGCCGGAGTGCCACCGGGCGGCGGCGAATTATATCCGTTGCTTCCTGACTTGCTGCAGGAACTACATGCAATAAATAATGACAATGCAATGATACATGCAGATAATTTTTTTATAATTTTCATAAAAAGTGATTAAAAAAGTGATTAAAAAACCAACACCCTTATAATCGTATTTTAAAATATTTGGTTGCCTGCCCGTATTTCTTTCTCCCCGATGCACTTAAAACATTTATCGCTGCTGAATAATTTAATACAGATTTTTAATTGCCAGGCCGTGGTCAACACTATTTGAGTTTTTGTAACTGCTTCGGTAGTTATTTTTTATTTAGGTCTTTTGACTTTTCCTTGATTATCTGTATGCTGCAAAACTTCCTGATAGCGCTGGTATTTAATAATGAAGATTGTCCTTGCAAAACCAGTAAATAAAAATTTCCAGGCCAATACGTTTCAAACCCTACAGGTTAATAAACTGTGGACATAAATCTTAATATATGTTATGGCTGTTCTGTAATTTCGGTTATCCTTAACACTGAAAATTACTGTTATGAAAAGAAAACAATTAATAAAAAGTTGTCTTTTTATTATTAGCATTTTTATGGTATGCATACAAATTTCCAAAGCCCAGGTAACTACTGCCACCCTCAGCGGAATTGTCATGGATCCGAAAGGGGCTCCGCTTGACGCGGCAACCGTTACAGTTGAATTTCCTGATGCGGGTATCAAACAATCCTTGATTACAAAATCCGATGGACGGTTTACTGTTCCTAACCTAAGGGTGGGTGGACCTTATAAAGTAACGGTCGATCACGTGAGTTTCCAGCAGGCGATTACTGAAAATATTTTTCTTGAACTCGGTCAGAACAATTCAGTTGAATTCGTCATGAAAGAAAAATCACAAGAACTTGCAACAGTAACTATTGCTTCAAGGTCATCGGTTTTTGACAATAAGAGAACAGGGGCTTCTACCAACATCAGCAGCCGCCTCTTAAAAGCATTGCCAACCATTTCGCGATCGGCGGATGATTATTTGCGGCTTACTCCGTCTGCATCAGCGACCTTCAACGGTCTGTCTTTTGCAGGGCGCAACGGCCAATACAATAACTTTTCATTAGATGGCGCCGTCTTTAATAATCCATTCGGGCTGGATGCTCCTACACCTGGCGGACAAACAAGTGCCCAGCCGATTTCGCTGGATGCAATTGACCAGATACAGGTAAATCTTGCACCTTATGATGTAACCCAGGCAGGCTTCACAGGAGCAGGAGTTAATACAGTTACGAAGTCAGGCGCTAATACTTTTTACGGAACAGTATACGGCTTTTGGAGAAACCAGGCACTCACCGGTAAAAAAGTTGAAAAAAATAAATTAGTAATTCCAGACTTAAGTCAACTACAGGCGGGTTTCTCATTAGGTGGCGCTATTGTAAAAAATAAATTATTCTATTTTGTAAATTTTGAAACTGAGCAAAGAAAAGATGAGGCCTCGAGTTATGTCGCCCAAAATTCATCTAATGCAGGAAAGGCTAACACTTCGCGGGTACTCGAAAGCGACCTCCAGGATGTCAGCAGTATTTTAAAAAGTCGCTTTGGTTACGAAACAGGTCCCTACCAGGGCTTTACTCTTAATCAGACAAATTATAAATGGCTGGCTAAAATTGACTGGAATATTAGCTCGGTTCACAAACTCTCTTTTACATACAACGGGCTCGATGCCAGTAAAGGCAAGCCTGCACATCCCAGCGCAATACAAAGACGCGGACCTGATTTGACAACATTGCAGTTCCGTAACTCCGGTTATGAAATTGTAAATAAACTTCATTCATTTGGTACTGAACTAAAATCCAATTTTGGAAGTAATTATGCAAATAAGCTAAGAGTTGTTTATACAGCTTTCAGGGATAGCAGGAATCCTTTTTCAACACCCTTTCCTGCAATAACCATTACTAAAAATGATGTTGCCTATATTATTGCAGGACACGAGCCTTTTTCCATTCATAACACTTTAAGCCAGAATGCATTCCAGGTTACTGATAACTTCAATATCTTTTTAAAAAATCATTCACTTACAATCGGCGGTTCATTTGAATCATTCAAATTCGCCAACTCCTTTAATCTTGTTGCCTACGGTCCATCCACTTTCAATACTATCGACATACAAACTTTTAAGGACAGTGTTCCTGTTGGAGGAAATGTAGTATTTGGAGCTTATCCGCTAGACGTAGATGTAAACACAGCAAAAACAAGAGCGGCTGCGAATGCGTGGACACTTGCCAGGCTTACCGTCGGGCAAATTTCCGCCTACATCCAGGATGAATGGGCGGTGTCAAATAAATTCAGGTTAACATATGGAATAAGAATGGATGTCCCTCAATATTTCAAGGCCAGCTATAGCGACCCTAACTTTGATCCTAATACAGGAGCTTTCCTCGGAACTTATACTACAGGTTCTCCAACAATTCAAAACGACGACAACCAAGTCTTGTTTAACGCAGATGGTAACCCGGTTAGTAATGGCGCAGGAAAGGAACTTGACAATGGCCGCTTTCCCACAAAAAAGCCCCTTTTCTCTCCACGCCTTGGTTTTAATTATGACGTAAAAGGTGACAGGACTTTACAATTTCGGGGTGGCTCCGGATTATTTACAGGGCGGTTTCCTTTTGTATGGTTGGGTAATCAAATTGCCAATCCATACACTGGCTTTTATAACGTAACTGATAGGAACTTCAGGTGGCCACAGGTGTGGCGTTCTAACTTAGGCCTTGATTTTAGAATTCCATTTGGAACTATATTTAGCCTCGACGGTGCTTATACAAAAGACGTAAAAGCAATGATGGTTCGCAATTATAACCTGGGTACTCCCGGCGGTACATTGAATAGCGGTACCGGCGATAATAGAAACGTTTATAGAGCAGCAGATAAGGGAACAGATGGCCCTTTCCCAAATAATACTTATGTTTTTACTAATACAAAAGTGGGTTACCAGTTCAATTTTTCATTCCAGGCACAACAGAATTTTAAGAATGGTTATTATTTAATGGCTGCGTACAACTATCTTGTTTCAAAAGATCCCAGTTCAATTTCAGCCGAGATCTCGAGCGATGCTTTCGACCGCAATCCAATATTGAACAATGCGAATGCAGCAATTTTATCCACGTCTTTGTATGGAAATACTCACCGCATAATTGTAGCTGCATCACGCAAGTTTGAATATGGAAAAGGAAAATATGGCACTACTATTTCAACTTTTCATTCCTGGAATTCCGGTAACAGGTTTGCTTATGTATATGGTGGTGATATTAATAATGATGGAACTAGCAGTAACGACCTTTTGTATGTGCCAACTGACGCCGAAATTGGCGCAATGAATTTTAATCCTGCATATACCGATGCGTTTGGAAATGTACAAACGGCTGCGGCCCAGCGCCAGGCTTTCATGAAATTTATTTCACAGGATGAATACCTTAGTTCACGGCGTGGCAAATTCACCGGCAAGTACGAGGGAGAAACCCCTTGGTTCGATCAGCTTGATCTTCGTATTTTGCAGGACTTCAATTTTAATATGGACAAAAAGGTTAAAACTGTACAAGTTAGTATTGACTTTGTAAATCTTGGCAATCTCTTTAACAGCAAATGGGGAGTAAGAAAATATGCTACCACCGCAGGGTATTTTCAACCGATCTCTGTGGCTTATAATAATAACAATCCTGTTTATACATTTGATCCATCCCTTACTTCCACATTTACTACCAGCCCGGATCTGCCATCCCGGTGGCAAATGCAATTAGGTGCGAGGTATATATTTTAAGATTTAATTTCATCCAGGTAAAAGGTTATCGCGTTGGTAACCTTTTATTTTTTCTTGCATGGCCCAATTGCCTTTTTTGGGAATTTATTATAGTTGTAAAAATAACTATCAGGATTACCTCGGGCCCGGGGGGCAATTCTTTCTCATAAAATCAGTGTACAATGTTGACAAATGCTTACTTGTGCCTGCGCCTTCTGATATGCTGTGTGTGCGGTTAGGATATGGCATAAACTGGAAGGTCTTATTGTATTTTATAAGTTCATTAAGCAATGCTTCAGCATTATCATACTGTACATTGTCATCGCCCGTCCCATGAATGAACAATAAATTTCCCTTAAGATTTTTTGCATAATATATAGCCGAGCCTTTCACATAATTATCCATATTTTCCTGGGGTAATCCCATGTATCTTTCTTCATAAATGTTATCGTAAAACAACAAGTTAGTTACTGCTGAAATTGAGATACCGGTTTTGTATATTTCAGGATACTGGAACATTAAGTTCAAAGTGGATGAACCGCCGCCGCTCCATCCCCATACCGCCACCCGGTCCTTATCAAAGTAAGGCTTCTCTAAAAGTTTTTTTGCAGCCATTGCCTGGTCATGAATGTTCAATCTTCCTAATTGCCCAGAAATCGATTTACGCCATTCAGCCCCACGCAATGAGGGTGTTCCACGGTTATCTACTGAAACCTGGAAATAGCCTTCGATACTCATCTCCCCATTAAAAAGATAATTATACTGCGAACCATAACTATCATCTACCGTGGATGAGCCAGGTTCTCCATACACCTTAAATACCACAGGGTATTTTTTTGTCGAATCAAAATTAGCAGGTTTCACCATCCAGCCGTCAACTGTTATATTATCATCAGTGGTAAGTTTAAAAAATTCTATGTTACTGCCTTCATTCACCTTCATTATATCCACGATACTGTTTGCTGCATCTAATGGTTTATGATCTGGCAGTGATATCCATTCGCTGGCTGGTAAAGTTTTATGATTAGAAAAACTATGAAAGGCATAACGGGCCCCGGGTGAAATATTGTAACTGTGAGTTCCCTTTAAATCCGGCTGGGATATTAATTCCAATTTCCCCTTGCCATCAATTTTTGTTCTGTATAAATACAGTTGTGTCGCGTTATCCGGTGATGCCATGAAGTAGACATAATTATTTTTGTCATCAATATATTCAATATGTGATATGTCAAATGAACCCTTTGTAACTAAAGTTTCATTGTTTCCATCGCGGCTAACTAAATAAATATGTCTCCATCCATCTTTTTCACTTACCCACAAAAAGTTACCTCCTTTATTCAGCCAATCCCATCCTTTGGGGTCATCATCGTTCCATCTTGACTTTATATCAATCCATGCCTTATCGGTTTCGGTATAAAAATTATTCGCTGTACCCGTGGTGGCATTACAATAAAAAAGCCTGCTTTCATTTTGCTTCCTGTTTAATTGTTGCACCACTACTTCATTGGAATTATCTGCCCATTCCATTCTTGGAATGTAATGCTGCTGCGGATCTCCGGGTATATTCATCCAGATAATGTTAGCATCATCAATTGTAATTACGCCTATACGTACAGGTGAGGGGGGCTGGCCAACTTTAGGATATTCCACGGGAATAATTTGTGAGTACACTGAATCGGTTGTATTCAGCATGTAGTAATCCCGCACTTTCGTAGCATCTACCTGCCAGAAAGCAATCCTTTTGCTATCAGGACTCCAGCGAAATCCATCTCTGCAGCTAAACTCTTCTTCGTAGACCCAGTCAAAAGTTCCATTTATAAATTTGCGTGTTCCATTATTTGTAAGTTGCCTGATTTTATAAGTGGAGAGGTTTTCGGTATAAATATTATGGTCACTTACATAAGCAACTTCCTTTCCGTCCGGAGAAATCTTCGCATACATAAGCGATTGCGATGCTAATCCTTTACCCAGTTGGGTTAATTGATTAGAGGATAAATTTAGCACCCAGTAATCGCCCCTTGTATTATAGCGCCACACTTTTGCGGTGTTTGTAAAAATCAGCAGCATTTTATTGTCTGGTGTAAAACTATAAATATCAAATGTCAAAGGCTGTTGAGACCCTGGGGGAGTTAATTGTTCTTTTCTCACAACAATGGTCTCATTTTCTGTTGCAACGTCGGTTTTTGTAATATTCCCGTTAGTGGCTTTGAAATATGCAGTGCCATCCGTCGTCCAGTTGATGGGCTTGGCACGGAACTGCGGGAAAACAAATATTGTTTGAAGAGAAAGAATTATTAAAATGAGAAATCTTGGAGATTTGTGTAGCATTAATTGTTTTTAGCTGTAAAATTACATAAACAGAGATTTCGTCATTTACCATTTATCTTTTCCTTAATAAATTTGTGCATGCCTGGAAATGAAAAATTAAGAATCGATAAATACTTATGGGCTATACGCATTTTCAAGACACGCAGCCTTGCAGCCGAATCCTGTAATAATGGTAAAGTAAAACACGAGGGTAAAAATGTGAAGGCTGCAAAGTCTGTAAATGTTGGCGAACAATATGAAGTAAAAACCGATGCAAAAAAATGGATAATACAGATAGCAGAATTGTTGCATAACAGGTTGCAATTTTCCGAAGCTATTAAATACTATATTGATCTTACACCTGAAGAAACAATTGAGAAAGTCCAGGCTTCATCATTTGTTTTTAATACAGGTAAAAGAAAAAGCAAGCAGGGGCGTCCCACTAAAAAAGAAAAAAGAGATTTGGATGATTTCAAATCTTTTTAACCTGAGTTCGGTTTAAGCGGCTATTAATTTTGGTTGATTTAATTGTTCGATAAGGTAAGGGTTAGTTTCTTGTATA
>JBKJRY010000148.1:0-7260 GCA_046593045.1 Chitinophagaceae bacterium
TTGTATCGACCTTTTTGAAGATCAATTCTTGCACATTCCTCAATTTCTAAAGTTGCTGATTCTTTAATTTTGATGTAAATAAATTCAAAGATTTCGTTTAATTCCTCCAGCTCACTAACACCGATTAGCCACGGTCCTTTAATTTCCTTTTCTCCTGGTATGAATAATTGTCCCATATATCAATGTGCCTAATTTTGTAATCTCCAATCTAAATCTAATCATCTTCCCAAACTCAGCCAAATTAAGCAAGTCCTACTGTGACGACATAAATGGTAATCCAACCAAAATTAAAAAATCTAAATCTCCACCACAACAGAATTCTCACCAACTCCAAGTTTGGTCAACTGCCCCTGTACATTATCCATCATTGCCGGTGGGCCGCATACATAGAAGTGTTTATTAAAATCGGTAATGTATGATTTTAATAAATCTTTTGTAATCCATCCACGTGCATAGCCGGGAACTTCTTCATCGGATAAAATATTTATGAATGATGAACCTAATATTTTTTCAAATTCTTCTCTATGAATAATATCAGCCTTCGTTTTATTAGCAAAAATCAACATGTTATTGTTGATCTCATTTCTTAAATGCAGATCTCTTAATATAGAAAGAAAGGGTGTTACACCTGCACCACCCGCAATAAACACGCCTTCTCCCTTGTAAGAAATAGCACCCCAAACATCATGTAAGATCAATTCATCACCGGGTTGTAAACTCAACAATTCGTTAGTAACACCTTTGTGGGAAGGATAGGTTTTTGTAGTGAATTCCAGGTGGTCATCACCAGGCAAACTGGTAAAGGTGAATGGCCTTCTCTCTTCTTTCCATTTATCTTTGTTGATGGCTACTTCCGTTGCCTGGCCGGGAGTAAATTCATAACCGGCAGGTCTTTCCATCACAATTCTTAAAACGTCGTGGGTAACCTTTTCTATTGATTTTATTTTTACGATATGTGACTCCATTTATAAAAAATTTAAGGCTTATAATAATTTTTTCCTGCACTGAGTGAAACAGTTTCAATTTAATTATTTTAAATCATATCCCGATAAATTGAATACCAGGTTCCCAAAGATCAGTGCTATACTAATACTCCCGCCTTTACGCTGAGCCAGGATAAACTATCACTTAAAGGGAATTTGCGACGACAAAGCAATCTGCCAGAGCAAAGCATTATTCAAGGAGATTGCCGCAAAAAATGCTGACTAATTTTAAGCTTTAGTTTTTTTCCGGTTAGGCATTTTTTTCGCAATGGCGGTATGCAGGTGTATAATAATTTCTCACCTTATCAACACAGTCGATCCTTTTTGAAAAACTTTTTTCCCTGTATCATGGTGTGTATAGCTGAGCAGCCACACAAAAATTCCGCTGTCCTGAGGCTCGCCCTTTATTTTACCATCCCATTTAACCGTCCAGTCAGTACTATAAAAAACCAATTGGCCTACACGGTTGTAAACTTTAAAATCAAGATTGTCTGCTTTATAAGCATTGGTGGGATACAGATAATCATTCAAGCCATCACCATTAGGAGTAAACGCATTTGGCACAGCTATGTAACAGGACTTCAACACCTTCATACTATTAACGGTGGTGTCGTAGCATCCAATGTCATTTTTTATAATCAATTTAATATTGTAAATTTTTTCTGAAGATAAAAGTGGGTAATGCTCAGGAGCCGGTGTTTGTGAATTGCTGGTATTCCCATCGCCTAGTTCCCAATAGTAAGAAACTATATTGCCAATGCTTTTGTTAATGAAAATTGCGGGATCTTCCGGGCATAATAAATTGGTTACTTCAAAGCCAGCTTTCAATTCATTACCCAGTGAAAATGTTTGAATAGATGTATCTGAGCAAAAACCATTTGATACTGACAGCACGATTTTTTTAGGCCCAAACGTTTTAAAAATTGCAACGGGGTTTTGCTGCATATTAATTCCCGCATAATCAAGATCCCATAACCATTCATTTACGCCGTTTCTTCCATCATGAGTAAAAGCTACTGTGTCAGCGGAACACCCCTGCAATATTTTATAAGAGAAAGAAGCTGATACAGTATCTTTCAAAGTGAAATTTAAAAAAGATCCCACAGGAGTTTCCTGGCCGCATTCATCAATAATTGTATTACCATCATTTCCGCGCAAAAGTTTTACCTCGTAATTTCCTCCTTTCACAATTGCCCCTGCCAAAGTTATGTTTATAACATCGCTAAGCCCATTTGAGCAAATACCCATTGCACTGCTAACGGTAACGGGTGACGGACCGGTAACAGTGAAATCACTTCCATTCGTGGCGATGGATGTACATAATATATTTTTCTTGAAAACCAATTGCAGTGATTGCGGCGCACAGGCAGGTTTTGTAATGCTATCCATTGGAGTAGGTTGTACGGGTAATACCTGGAAAGGAATCTCGTTACCAGGAGGGATATTTCTGCCGCAATTATCCAGCAAGGTATTTGTATCAATTCCATTATTAATTGTCACTGTATAATTTCCGGGCAACAATGGCTTACTTAGTTTAAGTTTCAAAGTGTCCATGTCAAAATTATTTGAGCAAGCATTGCCCGTCGCTGAAATGATAGCCGCGCCTCCGGAAAAGATAGTGAAATCACTTCCGTCAGGAGCGAGGCTTGTACATTTCATTTTTTTATTAAGCACTATGATAACTTCAGAAGCATCACAGGAAGATGTAGCATTTTTCAGATCCGGCAATAAAGGATCTGTAATATTTGCCGTGCCACCACCAAAAGCCAGCTTATAGCCATTTTGAGAAGGGGTAAATGTTGTAAAATGGCTGATTAACAAAATATAATTATGATCTTTTTTTAATACAGGCATACTGCTGAAAGTAGGATAAGCAAAGCCTTCACAATTTACAAGTGTGGTACCGGCCGAAGATGTTCCTGTGCTCCCCGAATGTCCTGACCAGTTGCAGGCCACAAATAAGGAAGCATCTGTATAAACATCGATTGGGTCTTGACCGGTAATATCAAATAGCTGCCAATCGTAGTCATCATTCAGATCATTGGGCGTAATTACAAATGCAAGGGTCCCGGTGTCGAAACATGTAAACTTATACCAGAATGGATTTAGATCCTGGAAAAGCGTGGTACCACATGGCCCCGGCACATTCCTTCCGCCGCAATAGGGTACTGTTGCCTGGCTAAAAGTATCGGTGCCGCACACGGGAAATGCCGTAGAGGGATTTTGGCCAAGGGTGGTACAGGTTTGAGAATTTCCCCCGAGATAAGCAAACAAAACCGGGAATAAAATCCAAATAAATTTTCGAAACATACCTTCCATGACCCGTAAAAATATTCTTTCGTTACAAATTTTTGAGAATTATTTGAAAAGAGATGCATGAAATAGATGCATCTATTTCATTTACTGTTATCCATGTTTCAAAAACGTGAGCCGTAATACAAAATAAAAAGCAACGACCGCGGTCATTGCTGATGAATAATTAATAATATGGAGATTTAATTATTCCTGGCGATCCTTGTCCAACAATTCCTTCTTCTCGACTTTATAAGAATAAATCAGTCCTATACCACCACCGATGGCAATCAGTGCAAACCAAAGAGCGGGGTTTTCATAATCGTGAATTACATATTGCGTAATAAAATAGGCAACCAATAACCCTGTTCCCGCTCCTATTAAAAGTAAACCCCACTTAAGATTGTGGTATGGCGCGGGTCGATTAGCAAATTCTTTGGGATTCATCCCTTTATCTATCATAGCAAGGTTTTCCCTTTTATGCATGTAAATAACACCAAAGACCAATAAAAAAAAGCCGAGTGGAATTAATACGGCTACTAACATTTCTGTTGCTTGCATTGCTTAAGTTTTTATGTGAATTCTATTTGTTAATGACTAATTTTTTGAAATGCAGGTTATCCTAAAAATATAGTTAGAAAATAACCTGCAACAGATAAGACTACACTCTCAAAGAAGAGGTTACAAAAAAAATGCTTTTTGTATAAAAACTTCTTTTGCATTCAAACGCATATAAATAAATGTACTTTTAAGTAACCTGTTTTACTTAAGGGTAGTCTTACAAATTGAATGTCGACCGGACTGAATGATAAAGAGATAATTAGCAAGATACTGCGTGGCGAGCTACATCACTTTGCGGAACTTGTGAATCGTTACCAGGAGTATGTATTTACATTAACATTACGCTTTATAAAAAACAGGCAGGATGCCGAAGAAGTTGCCCAGGATATTTTCATTAAAGCTTACCGGTCATTGAACGATTTTAAAGGGTTGTCTAAATTCAGTACATGGCTTTATACCATCGTACATAATACGTGCATTACTTTTTTGAGAAAAAAAGAGCAGGTAACACAATCACTCGACAATGAAAATATTTTTGTGGCAGTAAACAACCAGGATTCAGAATACAATGCAAGCCCGTTGGAGAAAAAGGCAAGGATCTATATGGCGACAAAAGCAATTGACTTATTAAACCAGGATGATGCTGAGATAATAACTTTGTTTTATAAAGCTGAACAAAGTACGGAAGAAATAAGTAGGATATTGGGAATAGAAATAAGTGCGGTGAAGGTTCGTTTGCAGAGGGCAAGGACCAAACTGAAAGAGAAAATGGAAAAGCATTTCGCACAGGAAGTTAAAGATCTGAATTACTAATTTTAAAATTTATTTCATGAAACCAGGACAATCAGTTGAGGAAAGGTTATGGGACTTTATTGACGGAACCACCCCCGCCGGTGAAATTTCTGCCATAGAAAAATTATTGGAAGTCGATGAAGACTGGAAGCATGTTTACAGGAAATTAATGGATATGCATCAAATGTTACAATCTTCAGAATTGGAGCAACCATCATTGCGTTTCACTAAAAATGTAATGGATCAAATTGCAGTGTATAATATGATGCCTGCCGCAAAAAAATATATCAATAAAAAAATCATCTGGGCGATTGGTTCTTTCTTCATCGTATTAATTGGGGGGCTTTTAATTTACGGATTTACGCAGGTTGACTGGAGTTCAACAGCAAAGAGCAAATTCCCTTTCGATGCGGCCAAAATCGATCTCAGCATGTTTTTCAATAATACTTACATGCACATATTCATGATGCTGAATGTGGTGTTGGGGCTTATGTTGGTCGATCGCTTTTTACGCAGCAAAACAATGAGCTATACAGTTCGTAAGAAGTCATAAAAAATCACTTTGCAGGAGTTTTTCAATCAAATTCAATTATTCCGAATCTTTCGTAATCATGATAATTTTGCCGGGTTAATTGCCAGCTTGAATATACCGGGTTACGATCATAATCTATCCGGTAAAAATTTGCCCGCCACATGGTACCTTTTGCCGGCGGCGCAGTTACTGTTGGCGCAAGTAATGTATAAGGAATAAAAAATTCCGCGGTCCATGTAAACCTGCCACCGGGATTGACTGGCTTATTAATGTTGACGGCGTGAATAATTTTGCGTGTGCCATCATACTGCCACGGTTTCCAGCCTGTAGCATTGCCTTTATTATTCAGTATCATTATGGGTAATTCATAATTCAGTGGAGATAATTCATATTCAAAATAAGCCGGCAAGGATGTATCAGGTCTTAGAAATAGTTCCACCACATCTTCATTATATAACGCACCATAATCTTCCGTTATAGTAGCAGTGATAGCACTGTCTTCGCATTTATACAAACAATAAATACCTTTATCGGAATATAATATTTTGAAAGTTGTCTTATAAGAAATGTCGCGTGAATTACCAGGCTGTGGCGGCATTTTCCATCCTTCTTTTTCCAGAGTTTCTTTATCACGCTGGGTGATTGTATTCCACCCTGTGTTGTTCCATTCGGCAGCACTCCCATCACCTGTTACCGTAAAATCACCGGTGTGTTTCACAATTAAATTATTGGTTACAGCCGGAATGCTTTGAGCATACAATAATAAGGCTGATAAACAGAAGGTGCACACCGATAAGCAAATCTTCGCGCAATAATTCATGTAATCTTTTTTAGTTTAAGAAAGTTTTTTCAACCCGAGATTCGTCATGGACTTTTTAAAAATAGCCACGGCTTGAAGCCCTGGTAATTTATAAACAAGTCATCGTTACTTTTTCTTCCATTCTCTTCCAGGCGCATCCACCCGAAACATTTCTATATTGCCACGATCCTGCAACGTTATGTAGACCGTGCGTCCGTCGTCACCGCCAAAAGCTACATTACTCGGCTTTTTCCCGGTTAAATTTATCTCTTTTAATAATTTACCCGCAGGAGAAACTTTTGCCACTGTCCCTTTTCCATGCCGTGCAATGTATAAGTTTCCTTCAACATCACAACGCATTCCATCCATACCAAAATCAGGGAATTCGATGAGTAATCTCTTGTTACTAACTGTACCGCTGTCTGACAGGTCATACACCCATACCTTACGTTGCACAGATTCATTCACATATAAAATTTTATTGTTGGGACTCACTTCAATTCCATTTGTTGTGCCCATGTTATCTTCAAGAATGGCCATCTTTCCATTAGTATCTATCCGCCATATTCTGCCGGTGCTATCCTTCCACTTTGGATCGCTTGCATATAACCTGTCTTTGTTGTCAATAGCAATATCATTGGGTTGATTCATTGTAGAATCATGAGCATATACACTTATTTGTTTATCCTGCATATTCACTTTAAGAATATTATGCTTCGTGTAATCTGCAATCAGCATATCACCCCTGCTATTAAAGCGGATTCCGTTACCTACACTGCTATCTGGCAATTCAATAAAAATGCTGCTATCTCCTCCGGGCGTTATCTTTCCAACTGTGCCTTCTTTAGAATAGTTAACTGCATACAAATTTCCATCACTATCAACTGCAGGGCCTTCTGCTCCGGAAGTAAAACTATTCACCGCTGTGAAGTCTGACGACTGATATAATTCGCCTGGAACATTTTCATCTTTTGTTGAGTTACACGCTATCAAAATTGTAATGATCAAAAATCCAAGGAAGGGAAATAATTTTTTCATGAAATCGTTTTTTTATTTTTTAATTGGTTTGTCTTTTATTTTTTTACATAGATTGGATCTGCAATTCCATTAAGGTCGTAAACAATCCGGCCTCCCTTGATCGTCATCTCGCATTCGAATTTCTGTTTTCCTTCTACCTTATAACCGGTTTTATCATAGAATCCAAAATCACCCTGGAGTAATTCAAGTAGGGTAACATCGGCAATGGCCCCAACAGAACTATTACCCAGCCCTGCGCAGGTTATCCATCGCGAAGAGCTGGG
>JBKJRY010000286.1:0-2521 GCA_046593045.1 Chitinophagaceae bacterium
GTGGGTCTTCCATTGGTTCAAAGAAACTAATTAATCCTGTCATTGTTTTTGACTGCGATTTGCTTAATTCTTTTTACATAAAACACCGCTGTGAATAAATATAGCTCAAAAACAAAATCTTTTTAGTTATCCACATTCAAAAAACTAAATAATATTTAGATGCGTTTGCCCTGCGGACAAGGTGAGTGTTAACCAATTTTTGGTTTTCTCATCAGCGACGCATAAAACATAATTATAAAAATTTTTCACCCTTATTGCGCTTCACCTCTGAAACATATTCTTTAATATTCTGCTCCTTATCCTTTTTGCATACTAATAAAACATCTTCTGTATCCACAACAATAAAATCATCAAGCCCTTGCAAAATAATTAGTTTGTTGTTATTAGCGTGCACCACATTTTTCGTGGAATCAAATAAAATGATATTATCGCCGGCTACAGCGTTTTCAAAATAATCTTTATCAAGATTTTCATAGGCGCTACCCCATGTACCAAGATCACTCCATCCAAAAGAAGATGGAATTACGTAGACGTTATCAGCTTTTTCCAGAATACCGTAATCAATTGAGATATTTGTGCAAAGGGGATAGATTAAGTTTATCACTTCCTGTTCATCCGAAGTGATTAGTGCTTTTCTTGCGCCGTCAAATAACTCGTGCATTTCTGGAAGAGATTTCTCAAACGCAGAAATAATACTCTGAGTGCGCCAGACGAAAATGCCGGCATTCCATAAAAAGTCGCCACTCATTAAAAAGTTTTTTGCGAGCTCGATATCTGGCTTTTCCGTAAATGTTTTTACTTTATACATATTATCCGTTACTGCAAGCTGTTCATATTGTATGTAGCCATAGCCGGTATTAGGAGAAGATGGTTTAATTCCGAGGGTTAAAAGAGCATTGTTTTTTTCAGTAAATTCGAGAGCATCAAAGGTTACTTTTTTAAATGCGGTATCATCCAATATCAGATGGTCAGCCGGGGCACATATTAAATTGCTATCAGGGTTTAGCTCTTGCAGCTTATATGAAATATAAGCAATGCATGGAGCTGTATTTTTGCGTGAAGGCTCGCAAAGAATATTGCCGGGGTTTAGGGAAGGTAGTTGCTCGGCCACAATATCTTTGTATTGAACAGAAGTGACTACATAAATATTTTCTTCCGGGATATATTGAGCGAAGCGATCATATGTCGCCTGGATTAATGTTTTTCCCAGGTTGAGTATATCTAAAAATTGTTTTGGATAATTCATTCTGCTCACAGGCCAAAACCTGCTGCCTATACCACCTGCCATTATTGCTACATAATTGTTTTTATTCATTTCTGTTTTTGTTAAATGATACCTTCCCTTACAAGATCGTGCAAATGAATAATACCTGCGTAACCTCCATTTTTAGTGACGACCAACTGGGTTATGTTTTTTTTTCGCATTAGATCAAGAGCCGTTACAGCAAGGTCATCCACCCCGATTGTTTTTGGGTCCGGGGTCATTATATCTTTTGCTTTTACTTTATCGAGTTCTATAGTCCTTTCAAGCATTCTTCGCAGATCACCGTCAGTTATAATACCCAAAAGTTCGTCATTCTCGCCAAGAACAACAGCAGCGCCTAAACGCTTTTTTGTTATCTCAATTATTACATCCTTCAGAAAAAAGTCGGCTTTTACTGCTGGCCTTTCGTTGTTCATGGAAAGATCACCGACACGTAAATATAACTTTTTACCCAAAGTACCTCCGGGGTGAAATTTAGCAAAATCATCTGAATTAAAGCCCTTCATTTCCATAAGAGAAATAGCCAATGCATCTCCCAAAACAATTTGTGCTGTAGTACTGCTGGTTGGAGCCAGGTTATTGGGGCAGGCTTCCTCTTTTACGGTTGAGTTTAAAAGCATATCCGCACAATTGGCAAGATAGCTTTGAACATTACCCGTCATAGCGATAATGGTGTTTTCAAAATTCCTGATAAGAGGAATTAGAACTTTTATTTCCGGGCTATCGCCACTTTTACTAATTATCATTACGACATCATCTTGTTGTACCATCCCAATATCACCATGAATTGCGTCTGCTGCATGGAGAAATAAAGATGGAGTACCTGTGCTGTTAAGAGTTGCCACAATTTTTTGTGCCACAATTGCGCTTTTACCAATACCACTCACAACAAGCCTTCCTTTGCATTTATTAATTGTTAGAACCGCTTTGGCAAAATCTTCGTTTACGAGATCGGAAAGCTCTTTAATGGATTGCGCTTCAAGCTTAATTGTTCTTTTTGCAGAAGAAATTATAGTTTGATTATCCATTAAAACTTACTTGGAATAAAGTAAAATAAGCGTTGTTATAGCTCTTCGATTTTGAAGATGCAAACCTACTTAAATTGACGGATGATAAAATCAAAACCTCAATATCGCAAGTTATATGACTAAATAAGCCTCAGTTCTGCACATAGCGTGGAAAAGAGGCTTATTTTATTTTCACCTAAATAGGTGAACTTACGAATTGTCAAAAACATAAGATATGCAAGTTCAGGTA
>JBKJRY010000430.1:0-3534 GCA_046593045.1 Chitinophagaceae bacterium
TTGGCAATTGGTAACCTGGTTGCGTTTTTGGTGGCAGTTCTTGCAATTAAATTCTTTATTACCATGCTTAAAAAACATGGCTTCAGGGTATGGGGCGTTTACAGGGTGATTGTAGGAATTGTATTGTTGGTAATGATCTATACGGGTTATTTAGCAGCATAAACGAAGTCTTCGGTAAAAAAGGAAAAGCTTGTTTATAATTGGTTAATCTTCCAGTTAAATTTTACTACTTTCAGCAATCATTTTACTACACATGCAAACTGCATCTAAAAAAGTAATAAACGGATGGGCTATGTACGATTGGGCCAACTCCGTTTATAACCTTGTAATAACTACCACTTTCTTCCCTGTTTATTATACTGAAATGACCGGCGCTCCGCCTTTCAACGGGCAGGTTCATTTCCTGGGAAGAACCTACGTGAATACGGCATTATATAATTATGCACTTGCCTTTACTTATTTGTTGGTAGCGATTACTCTTCCTATACTTTCTTCCATTGCAGATTACAAAGGCAACAAAAAGAGTTTTATGCAATTTTTTTGCACGCTGGGAGCAGTAGCTTGTAGCGGCTTGTATTTTTTTACTCCCCAATATTTCGCATTAGGAATTATTTGCATGATGGTGGCCGCTTTCGGTTTTTACAGTAGTCTTGTTTTTTATAATTCATATTTACCTGAAATAGCAGCAGAAAAAGACCGGGACCATGTAAGTGCCAAAGGATTTACATTCGGCTATATTGGAAGCGTGATCATGCAATTAGTTGGGTTTGCGCTAGTTCTTTTTTGGAATAAAATACCGTTTTTAAACAGCGCCGGGGAAGCCGTAAGATTGACTTTTTTATTGGTCGGAATATGGTGGATTGGATTTGCACAAATTACGTTTAACCGATTACCGAAAGGAGCTCCCGCAGTGAGTGACAACGAAAGGAAAAATTTCATCAGTGGAGGTTTTATTGAGCTGAAAAAAGTGTTTGTGCAATTAATAAAGATGCCCGTACTAAAAAGATTTTTATTCGCTTTTTTCTTTTATAACATGGGTGTGCAAACGGTAATGCTTGCCGCTGCTAACTTTGGTACAAAGGTTTTAAACCTGCCTTCAACAAACCTGATCATTACAATGGTACTAATACAATTGGTGGCGATTGCGGGAGCTTACCTTATGTCAAGGCTGTCGGGGATGTTTGGGAATTTACAAGTGCTTATAGGAGTTGTAATCTTCTGGATTGGTGTATGTATTGCTGCATATTATATGCAAACTGCAATTCATTTTTATATTTTAGCTGTTGCAGTCGGGCTGGTTATGGGAGGTATTCAATCATTGAGCAGGTCAACTTATTCAAAGCTGATGCCTGTCACAAAAGACACCGCTTCCTTTTTTAGCTTTTATGATGTTACAGAAAAAGTTGCTATTGTTATTGGTCTTTCTGCCTTTGGATTTATTGAAGAACTTACCGGAAATATGCGTAATTCAGTATTATCTCTTATCATATTTTTCACAATAGGTTTACTAGGTTTAACATCATCATTATATAAACAAAATAAAAATAAATACGGACCGCATGAAACTGTATTCAATTAATGCCGGGTATTTTAAGCTTGATGGCGGCGCAATGTTTGGTGTTGTGCCGAAAAGTATGTGGCAAAAACTAAATCCGCCTGATGAAAGGAACCTGTGCAATTGGTCTATGCGCTGTCTTTTAATTGAAGAAGAAGGCAGGTTAATTCTTATTGATAATGGAATGGGAGATAAGCAGGATGAAAAATTTTTCCGCCATTATTATTTGAATGGGGATGATTCACTTGATAAATCATTGGCAAAACATGGTTTTAAAAAAGACGATATTACTGATGTTTTTTTAACCCATCTTCATTTTGATCATTGTGGCGGATCGATAGGAAAAGATGGAGATCTGTTCGCGCCGGCATTTAAAAACGCAACCTATTGGAGTAATGAGAAACACTGGGAGTGGGCTACCAACCCAAATGACAGAGAAAAGGCAAGTTTTTTAAAAGAAAATATTTTGCCTATAAGCGAAAGCGGTAAGCTGAAGTTTATTGAAACAAAAGAAGGTATCGAATTCACTAAAAATATGAAAATCCGTTTTGTGATTGGCCATACAGAATCAATGATGCTTCCGCAGATAAATTACAATGGTGAAACATTAATTTATATGGCAGACTTACTACCCTCTGTTGCTCATATTCCCATTCCCTACATAATGGCTTACGATACAAGGCCCCTTGAAACATTGAACGAAAAAAAATCATTTCTTGCTGAAGCACAGGAAAATGATTATATCCTTTTTTTTGAGCATGACCCTTCAATTGAATGTTGCAAGCTGCAACTAACCGAAAAGGGAGTACGCAGTAAGGAGACTTTCCTGCTAAGTGATATTTAGTAACCCGTAGTTCTCCGTCGTTGTCATAGACCGGGAAAGGTTTTATCTAAAGTTTATCAGGGATTTAAGAGGGTAGCGGAGATTTTTGTATCCCATCATATCTACTTTTATGGTACCAACTGATATGGGGCTTTCTGCTCTCAGCAATAAATGATTGGCATCATCACTCACCCAGACATTCATTTTTTCACCTCCTTCAAAGATGCTCCCCTTTATAAGAAGGGGCTTAAATTTAATCGCACGGAATTTGCCGTATTTCGTTTTTATGATTTCTTTTCCCTCGTAACGTAAATAAAGATGATACACTTCATCATCTAAAAACATATCGAAAGGAATTTTATCTCCTGGCTTGTATTTATTGAAGTTTATATTTCGCGCATAATATGTAGCGCTTATTACGTCCTGGATGCAGGAGCTTATTTTGAAAACGCCATTTGTACTAACAGCTGTGCCGGCATTATGATTGAACGTTACGTTATTATATATTTTATATCCACCTTCATCTACATTCCGTAGAAATTTTATGGGCAGCATTGTACTTGTATCAATGTAAGTTTCATACTTGTCACGTACTTTGAAAAAATTGTCAAAGAAAGAATAAGTTGTTCCCGTTCCTGTGCAATGGTACACCGTTTTGCCATTATACTTGTCCAGCGTGGTAGTAAATTTTGCTTCACCGGCGCCGACATACATACCTAATGTTGTATAGTATACTTTCATAAGTACTTCTTCACCTGCATTGAATGCGCTGTTTCTTACTCCGCAAAATTCATCCCCGGCTTTTGTAGTGAATGCAAAAAATAAAATAAATATTGTTGTAAATGCTTTCAAATCGTCTCAATTAATCTTTAAAAATTTTAATACTCAAAATAAACATGCTGCCTAACAATGCCGGAATAAATAAATTGATAAACCAGATTCCAAACGTCGTACCAATTATGCCCACTGCATTTGCACTATATAAGCTTAATAATTCTGTGCTGAATTTCCCTCTGATACCAAGATCTGCAATTGCAAAAGAAGGTACGATAGCCAATACTAAAAATAAAATGCTTATTACCCAGAATGATGTTATCCAAAATATTTCAACATGCAATACCTGGAGCAGAAAGATATACTGTATGACGAAAACAAG
>JBKJRY010000268.1:0-44846 GCA_046593045.1 Chitinophagaceae bacterium
AAACTGATGTATTATAATAAAATAATGACGGAAAGAATATTTTCAAACTTAGCTTTAGACCTGAATTGTAAAAAAATACAGCGGCTTTATAACCAATGCCTGGATATAGGGCGCTTGACCGGTTAAAAAATTACCGAAGTATTGATCCATAGATAAGGTTTTAAATTTTATTGAATAGCCAACTCATCGATTGCCGGTTGCAGCGCAAATACAATAAGAGGCTTAGAGGTATCATATTCATCTTTTCTTTTTAGCAACAGCAATTCATTTACCAAAAATGATTCGTGAAATGACTTATGTGCATATTGTGTTAACGCTTTAAAAAATGTTTCTTCGGGAAGACTCCCGGCAATACTTACATGAGGCCTTGGAAGAAAAACCATTGGTGGGCATGAGCAGGAACTCACATAAGCATTTACAACGCCTAATTCTCTTGTTAACTGCCGGAACGGCGTCTCATTTTGAATGCGCAGGTAAATGGTGTGCGGCGGAAAGCCACTATAATTATTTAATGTCACAGAAAAGCTTTGCTGCCTGCTGCAGATGCGTTGCATCCAGCGAATTACCGTATTCTCCATTTCTTCCTTCGCAAGAAAACTGGCAATAGTAATTTGCGGCTTTGATTTGATTGCTATTTCTTCCCTGTACTCATCATAAAAAAATTGTTTTTCTGCCATCACTTTTTCATTTACTTCTTTGCCGGGGTTTGCTACCAGTAAGTATTCATAGCATCCCTTGTTTGCGCTCGTAAAATTTTTTTCGGTTTTCATATAATTAAAATTTCACTGTTAGCAATTTTAGTATAAATTTACTAAATAAATTAGTAATTAATCAAAATATTTTTATGGATTCAGATAATTTTTATCCCTCCAGGTATGCAGGAACCAAGTCATTTACACAGGCAGATGTGCATACAGCAAATGCTACCGGCTTTGGAGCCGCCGCCGACGATTATATGGAACGCGGTATCGATCTTAATGAAGAATTGATCCGTAATAAGCCGGCAACTTTTTTTATGCGGGTGGGCAGCGACGCGATGAAGGAAGCAGGTATTTGCAAAGGAGATGTAGCAATCGTCGACCGGTCGGTAAAAGCGTCCAATGGGAAAGTAATTATCGCAATAGTGAATGGGGATATGCTAATAAGGCGTTTTGAAAAAACTAAGGATAGCATCAGATTGCTAACTGATTCCAGCAACTTATCACCTATACAAATTGATACTAACTGCGAAGATTTTGCTGTGTGGGGAGTAGTGACATATGTAATTCATAAGCCGTGAGGGGCCGTGCCCTAACCTCCCGAAAATTGGGAGTGGCTCTCTGGGGGGAAGCGGACAATACTTTACAGGGCAAGAGCTTGTAGGATATATATAATTTTCTTCTGAGCAATAATGTTATTTTATAATTAGGTTTTGTTGAAAAATGAATTTTAGACTAATAGTAGCTGAGCTGATTTTAAAAATCCCGTAGGGATCAAATATCGGTAGAACAAAAAATATTTTTTTCATCAAGTCCCGTTAGGGACGAAATATCAATTTCAACATGGCAAACACATACCACCAAATTCACATCCAGGGAATTTTCGCAGTTAAGAAAAGAACAGGTTTAATTCGAAAAGAATGGAAAGATGAACTATATAAATATATCACAGGAATTGTTCAAAAGCATGATCACAAGATGTTAGCCATTAATGGAATGCCCGACCATCTCCATATATTTTTTGGCATGAGGCCAACACAATCTCTTTCTGATTTGATGCAAGATGTTAAGGGAAGTTCCTCAAAATGGATTAATGAAAAAAAATTTATTAAAGAGAAGTTTGAATGGCAGGAGGGATTTGGAGCATTTTCATATAGTAAATCACAAGCATCAAAAGTCATTGCATATGTGCAGAACCAGGAAACGCATCATAAAAAAGTTTCTTTTCTTGATGAATATAAATTGTTTCTTAAAAAATTTGAGGTGGATTATGATGATCGATATATTTTTAAAATGCCCGAGTAAATATATCGTCCCTACGGTACCTTTCTATAGGTGGTGTTTGGGCTACCGATATTTTGTCCCTAACGGGACGTTGAGCATTTGGATTATAGACTATGGATATAGATAACGAGGCAACTAAATACGTTTTATTTCTGCTCTGCTAATTACGCAGGAATTTGTGGAGATGCAGTTTCAATGTGGTTGTGATTTATTTGATTTTTTTACTGTTATGGTGTTTATGTAAGAAGAGTTTGTGGAGACTTGATGTATACCGAAAAGAACCCTCAGGCAAAAAACAGTTAGTGGTTTGTTTTTGAATGTTGTTTTATAATGAGTAACGTTTGCAAAAGAAATAGCTTACCGGGATGTAATCCCTAACGGAACAAAGCCGTCAGGCAACAGCATTTTGTTGATTGTTTTTTAAATACTGGTTTTATGATAACTGGCGTTTACGCAAAGAATAATTTAAGAAGATCCAGTGCGATAATGGTAAAGCTACTGCCTTAAAATATGGTTGTGATTTATTTGATTTTTTTTCTAATTATGAAGTTTAGCGCAAAGAATAATTTAGCAGGCATAGTCCCATGGGGACTGGATATTGGTAGCCCAATAATTTAATACCTGATAAAGTCCCGTAGGGACGATATACAATCTGTGTATGCCAATTCATAAAAATATTTAAATGAAAGCAATTGTTGATTGCAATAGTTTTTATTGTTCCTGCGAAAGGGTTTTTCGTCCTGACCTGCAAAACAGGCCGGTAGTGGTTTTGAGCAATAATGATGGCTGTATAATTTCCCGGAGTGATGAAGCTAAAACTTTAGGAGTTGAAATGGCAGGCCCTTATTTTAAAGCCAAACATTTAATTGAAAAACATGATGTTGCAACTTTTTCATCTAACTATAATCTATATGGTGATATGAGTCGTCGTGTAATGGATACTTTAAAAATGCTGGCGGGTGAAAAAAATGTTGAAGTGTATTCTGTCGATGAATCATTTTTAGACGTAAGTATGGTTGATGAAAACCTTCTTGCAGAATATGCTTTACAAATGAGAGAAATTGTTGAGCAATGGACGGGTGTTTCGGTTTCGGTGGGTATAGCACCTACTAAAACACTGGCAAAAATAGCCAATCATCTTGCTAAAAAAAATAAAGCCTCAACGAAATGTGTGGCTACTCTTATTGATAAAAATGAGATAAGAGATGTATTAAAAGACACAAGTGTAAAAGGGATATGGGGCGTGGGTAGGGCATACGCGGATAAGCTTATTGGCTGGGGAATAGATACCGCGTGGGATCTTTGCAATATGCCGGAACAATGGGTCAGCAAACATATGGGCGGTGTAGTAGGTGTGCGGCTCATAAGAGAATTGAAAGGAATTCCCTGTATAGATATGGAGCCTGAACTGACACTTAAAAAAATGATTGCCACAACCCGTATGTTTGGAAAAAGCGTTACCGAATTAAAAGAAATAAAAGAAGCTATTGCCACTTATATTTCAAGGGCTGCTGAAAAGCTTAGAAGACAAAATTGTGCAGCTTCGGTGTTGAGCATATTTGTAGTAGCTAGAGAAGAAAGTCATACCGCAAATTTCAGTCATGGGGCAACATTAAGTACGCATACAATTTTACCTTCAGCTACATCTGTCACCAGTGACCTTATCGCTCCTGCTATGCAACTGGCAGAGCAAATTTTTCAGCCAGGCCGTGAATATAAAAAAGCTGGCGTAATGCTGAGCGGTATTGTTCCCGATTCATCTATTCAAAGCAATTTATTTGTTCCCGCATCAAAAAATAATAAACGGTTTTTAATGGATACACTTGATAACCTGAACTTCAGTATGAGAGATGATGTAGTGAAATTTGCATCGTCGGGGCTTAACCGGGATTGGAAAATGCGGCGTGAGTTCCGCTCACCAAGATACACATCGAGGTGGGAAGAGTTAAGGGAAGTGAAGTGAACTACCGGTCAGGGGCACTTGCCTGTCGTATAAGTCGTGATGCCGTCACACGCAGCTAGGCAACTATTCTCATAGGTTTGATTGTTACACCCGCAAACATAATTAGTTAATAAAGGGCAATTGCAATTTGGATCAATAGGTCCCTTCACACAATTATTATTGCTATCTTTTTTGCAGGAAATAAAACCAGTAAAAAACATGAGAAGAATGCAGGTGAAGTATTTTTTCATGATAGCCAAAGTTCAACAATCATTCCACAATAAACCTTGCTGTTTGCTAGTTCTTTTTCGACATTGCTATTTCTGCTGCCTTAACAATATCGGGAGTATCAAGGCCATATTTTTTTAGAAGGTCTTCCGGCTTTCCGCTTTCTCCGAAAGTATCTTTGGTGCCAATGTATTGAATGGGTATTGGGAAATGAGCAGCGGCAACATGCGCAACAGCATCTCCCATTCCACCAAGAATATTATGTTCTTCGGCGGTAACGGCGCATTTTGTTTTTTGAATTGATTTTATGATGGCTTCCTCATCAAGCGGCTTAATGGTATGAAGATTTATAAGCTCCACACTTATACCTTTTTCTTCCAAAATTTTTCCGGCCTCGATGGCTTTCCATACCAGATGACCGCAGGCGAAAATAGTTATGTCATTTCCTTCTGAAAGGATCTGTGCTTTTCCTATTTCAAATTTTTGATCTTCTTCTGTAAAGTTTGGCCACTTTGGTCTTCCGAACCTTAAATAAACCGGGCCCTCATAATCTGCTATGGCAAGAGTTGCTGCTTTTGTTTGGTTGAAATCGCAAGGCACTACTACTGTCATCCCGGGCAACATTCTCATTAAACCAATGTCTTCTAAAATCTGGTGGGTTGCTCCATCTTCTCCCAAAGTGAGTCCTGCATGAGAAGCGCAGATCTTTACGTTTTTATTTGAATAAGCAACGGATTGGCGTATCTGGTCGTAAACCCTTCCCGTGGAAAAATTGGCAAACGTGGTAGTATAAGGAATTTTGCCACCAATGGTTAAGCCTGCTGCAATACCAATCATATTTGCTTCAGCAATTCCACATTGAAGATATCTGTCAGGAAAATCTTTTATAAAAGGATGTAATTTTAAAGAACCTGCAAGATCCGCAGTCAAAACAACTACGTTTTCATTTTTTTTACCTAATTCATATATGCCTTCTCCAAATCCACCTCTTGTTTCTTTTTCATTCTTGGCAACAATATCTTTGATCATGGTTCAATTAGATTTTTTAATGGGAAAATACAGAATGTGCAAATTAACGATAACAGGGAAAGGATAAAAATAATAATGGCAATAATGATGACTTTCAATAAGTGATGGTTGAATAGCCCCAGGATCAGTTCAATTGGAAATTAGGATTGTTATGAAGTGTTTCATCCGACTTAAGTTTTAATTCCCATTTCCAGGCTGTTGACATCATTTCATCAAGGGAATAACCAGGATTCCAACCCAGCTCCTTTTTGGCAAGCGAATTATTTGCATATACAGCAATTACATCACCTGGTCTTCTCGGGCCTATTATGTAATTTAATTTCCTGTCACTTATTTTTTCAAATGATTTGATCGCCTCTAAAACAGTAACGCCATTACCTGATCCGAGATTAAATACTTTGCACGGAGAAGTGTTTTTTTTGTCTATTAAATATTGAATGGCGAGCGTATGAGCATGAGCAATATCGCAAACATGAATATAATCGCGAACACACGATCCATCCCTTGTAGGATAATCATTTCCATACACCACCATTTGTTTTATTTTTCCGATTGCTGTTTGGGTAATTGCCGGAACGAGGTTTTCTGGTTTGCCTAGTGGAAGTTCACCTATCAGGGTTGAAGGATGGGCGCCGACAGGATTAAAATACCTGAGCATGATGCTTTGGTTATCAACATTGCTAACCGTTCTTACAATATCTTCTCCCATTTGTTTGGTTGCTCCATACGGCGATTCTGCAGGCTTTAAGGGAGATGTTTCAGTCACCGGAATTTCCTCAGGGCTGCCATAAACAGTACATGATGAAGAATATATAAAAGAGGAGATATTAAAGTCTTTTACGCATTTTAAGACGTTGATGAGTGAGAATAAATTATTTTCATAATAAGATAAAGGATATTCGACAGAGGCCCCTACAGATTTATATGCGGCAAAATGAACAACCCCTTCAATTTCTGTATTTTCCTGGAAAACAGCGAATGTCTCATCGTAATTACAAAGATCTACCTTATAATTTTTTATGTCTTTCCCGGTTATACTCTTTACGCCTGTAAGTAATGATGTTGTAGATCTTGAATTGTTATCTATGCAGATGGGTTCAAATCCGTTTTCTATTAAATCCACAATTGTGTGAACACCGATATATCCGCAGCCTCCTGTAACTAATATTTTCTTCATGCTGCAAAGAAAGAAAATTAAAATAAAACGAGGGTAAAAGAAGAAAACTTTATAAGTTCTTAAAGGAACAAGCTCACAAGGGCATATATACCGGCAGCAAGCAAGGCACTCACAGGAATTGTAAGTATCCAGGCCCATAAAAGGTTCACGGTGATTCCCCAACGGACTGCAGATAATCTTTTTGTAGCTCCTACACCAATTATAGAACCCGCGATAGTATGTGTGCTGCTTACGGGAATTTTTAACGCCTCCGTAATGAACAGCGTAATAGCGCCAGCAGTCTCAGCTGCAACACCTTCAAATGGGGTAACTTTTGTAATGCGGGTACCCATAGTTTTGATGATCTTCCATCCGCCACTTAAGGTGCCAAGCGCAATAGCTGAATAACAGGAAATAGGAATCCAATATGGCATGGGGTCATTTTCTGTTATAGTGCCGTGTGCAACAAGTGCGGCGAATATGATCCCCATTACTTTTTGCGCATCATTACCCCCGTGCCCAATACTAAATGCGGCAGATGATACAAGTTGTAATCTTTTAAACCATTTGTGCGACTTGATGGTATTCAAAGAATTTAAGTAAAAAGTAAATACCGCCATTACCAATAATATAAAAGACAGCAACACCCATTTAAAATTACCAGGAAAAAACATCACCCGCAGGGGATAGCTTTCATAGTGGGATACTATTTTGGAATTATCCAATTCCAGGATATTATAGAGAAATAAAATCACCAATAAGACGATGCAAATTGAAATTACTTTTGGGATGGGCCCTTTACGAAAAGAATTAATGAACCATATGGATATAATATATGCTGACACCATACCAACCAAAGGAGCAATAAAAATAAATCCGACCGTTTTGAGTACCGGCTCAGCATTAACTGCATTTAATCCTGCATGAGCAATTGCGGCTCCCGCGAAACCTCCAATTAAAGTATGTGATGAAGAGGAAGGTATTCCCAGCCACCATGTAAGCAGGTTCCACATAATTGCAGCTATAAGGGCAGCAAAGACCACAACCGTTGTCACAAATTCCGGTTTTGCGAGTTTTGCAATAGTCTTTGCAACTCCATGATCTTTGAAAATAAAAAATGCAACAAAATTGAAGAAGGCCGCCCATACCACTGCCTGGAAGGGGGTAAGTACTTTGGTTGAAACTACTGTTGCAATTGAATTGGCGGCATCGTGAAATCCATTAATATAGTCGAAAATAAGTGCTAAGGCAATAACAATAATTAGGAAGGTCATTTTAATAATGTGCTAATGTGCTGATGAGCTAATTGTCTATTTTAATTAGCCATTAGCCATCAGCTAATTATCGTATTTATTTATGCGTATTTAATTATAATCGATTCTATAACGTTCGCAGCATCTTCGCACTTATCCGTTACAATTTCCATTACCTGGTAGATTTCGCGCTTTTTTATCACTTCCTTGGCGTCAGGCTCTGTTTCAAAAAGCCTTTCGATACTCAGGTCAAAAATGTCGTCTGCCTGGTTTTCAATACTGTTTATTGACACCATGGCATCCGTAATCCTGCGTAAATTTTTCATGTCACGCAATTCTGATACCGCTTTACCTACTTCGGTGCAACTGTTTGAAATGAGTTCTGCCATTTTATGAAATCCAACATCATCCGGATTTACTTTATAAAAATTAATTTTTTTAGCTGATGCATAAATATAGTCGCAGATATCATCTAAGGCAGTAGCCAGGTAGTGAATATCTTCCCGGTCAAAAGGTGTAATAAAATTTCTTCCCAACTCGGTAAAAATTCTGTGGGTATATTCATCATTAACATGCTCGAGATCTTCTATTTCCCGAATGATTAGAGCCCGCTTTTCGAATTCTTTTTCATGGACAACTTCTTTTAGTTTGGCCGCCATTTGAACTACCGTTTCTGACACGTTTTCAAACAATTGGAAAAAGACTTTATCTTTTGGCAGGAAAATTTTTAATATTGAGTTTAAAGCCATTAAAAATTGTTTTGCGCAAAAGTAATACTCTGAAATTTCATATTCCTGTTTTTTGTTAATAATTTCTTAACACTAGAATTCACATGCAATATTTGAAATCCTGGACCGGGAAAGGCCCGAACGTGGGCGTATGAGCCAGATACTCATGAAAACTGAACGTGATCTTGGAATAATGGTTTCTTTAGAGCCTCGCAAACAACATTACCCTCTTCGATACCTTAAAATTGATGCAGGTCTTTTCAATGGGCAGGGCCTTACGGCTCCGGGCGATTTTGATAGTCACAAAGATTTTATCGCAAGGGCCGGCCTGAAACCATATCCTGTCACAAAAAATATACAGCTTTCTTTTGCGGCATCCTACCTTAATGGAGGTTGCTTCAAAGCGCCCGTTTTATTTATTCAATAGATAAAATCGCCAAAAAATATACGGTTGATTCCTCGGCAACAAATATTGGTAACATTCCACCAAGGGAATATTATGGGGCTGATGCACAATTAAAAATAAAATGCAAGGCGGGCTTCACCGAGTTTCGGGGAGAATATATTACAGGTAAACAAACTGGATTAGCAAACACTAGCGAAACACCTTCCGTGCTTCCTGATGCCGGTGAAAGTTATTATATAAGAAAATTTGATGGTGCTTATTTTTATTTTCTACAAAATTTTATAAGCCCTAAACACCAGTTCGGTGTTAAATATGATTGGTACGATCCTGATATTCTGTATCTAAAAGTGATATTGGGAAAACCGGCAATAACCTCAATAGTGCTAATATTAAATTTTCAACATTAGGATTTGGATATATTCATTATATAAACGATAATCTAAAGATGGTCGTTTGGTATGACAAGGTTATGAATGAAAAAACACAATTGGTCGGATACTCCGATGATATCAGGGATGACGTGTTTACATGCCGTTTGCAATTCAGATTTTAATACTGATAATAGTACTTACCGTTAGAACGCAGAACTCATCCTATTCAGCAATTATTCCATTCTTGCATCTTTTCATAACCTTTAGATAACGTTGGGGTAACGCTTGCATAACATCCGTGTATTCTCTTTGCAGAATAAACAACTGATGCATGAGATATATATTATTCCTGGTTTTTTTTACGGCAATTTCTCTCTCTACATATTCACAGACTGGCAAGGTTGAAGGTAAGATCACGGATTCAAAAACCGGCAAAACACTTAACGGAGTTTCGGTAATTATTGTTGGAAACAGCAAAGGAGTTGCTACTGATCAGGACGGGCGGTTTGTTCTTACTTTACCGGCCGGCAAATCACAAGTAGTACGCGTATCTTCTGTGGGTTATCAAACAAAGGAAATTGAAAACGTTGAAGTATCTGCTGATGCGCTTATCAATCTTGATGTGATAATGGAAGCCGCTGTTAAATCCGAAGCTGAAATTGTAATAAGAACGACACGGCGGCAGGAGACAACTGCAGCATTGATCGCGTACCAAAAAAATACAAATACCGTTGCCCAGGTCGTTTCAGCCGAAACCATCAAACGTTCTCCTGATAAAAACACGAGTGAAGTTTTAAAGAGGATTCCCGGTACTTCTATACAAGAGGGCAAATACATTATTGTACGCGGATTGAATGACCGATATAACCAGACTATGCTTAATGGTATTTTATTGGGAACCACGGAGCCGGACAGGAAAACATTTTCTTTTGATATTTTTCCTGCAGGGATGATTGATAATATAATCGTAAACAAAGCTTTCGTGCCAGAGTTCTCTGGTGAGTGGGCGGGTGGCCTTGTACAGGTAAATACCAAAGATGTTCCTGCTAAAAATTACCTGAACATAGTATTGGGAACCGGCTTTAATACGCAAACAATTGGTAAAGATTTTTACACCTATAAAGGTGGTAGTCTTGACTGGCTTGGAATGGATGACGGTTTTAGAGCTATTCCTGCTGCATTACCTGTCAAGTCCAAGTACAATGCAATGGACAGAGCAGATAAAACTGAGTTGGGAAAATTATTTAAAAACGTTTGGAGCGCAGATAAAACTTCGTCCAATTTTGTTCCGTTGTTAAATTCCAATTTTCAACTAAGCGGCGGTTTCAATGCAAAGCTTGGAGGAACCAGCAAGCTAGGAGCTGTGTTTGCGATCAACTACAACCAGTCTAATAAGCGGACTGATTATATAACAAACCGCTTATTCGTTGTTGATAATTCTATACCGTCGCTCACCTACGATTACAGTGACAAAAAATATAGCCGCGATGTCCTTTGGGGAGGATTAGCTAACCTGACACTGCAAATAAATAATAATAACAAAATTTCAATTAAAAACCTGTTTAATGTAAACGCTACAAAATACGTGAACGAAAGAACAGGGAAAGATTTTGAATTTGATCCCTTCCTCGGTGAAAATATTCGTGCAGCAGAGCTTGCCTTGAAAACAAACACCTTCTTTAATACCTCAATCTCCGGCGAACATAATCTTGTAGATTTAAAGGCTAAGTTTCATTGGTTTGGAAGCTTCAATATTTTGGACCAATATATTCCTGACCGGAGAAGAATACAATATAACCAGGATCCTGATGTGGCGAATGCACCCTACAAATTGCTGATTGGCGCATCGCAGTCTTCCCAAAAATCAGGAAGCCGCTACTATGGATTTCTAAATGATTATAATTATGTAGCCGGAGCGGACATCACTAAATCATTCAAACTTTTTAACCTTGACCAATCTTTGAAAGGTGGATATTTTTTCCAGGTGAAAGACAGGTTATTTGATTCAAGACCTTTTGCAATTTATCTTCCTTCTGACAATCCCGACCTGATCTTACTTCCTGCTGATAAGGTGTTCAGCCCTGAAAATTTTGGAGATGGATCCAATAATAAATTTGGTTTCAATGAGCTCGCCGGAGATCAATACAGGTATATCGCAAACACTATTTTAAATGCAGGGTTTCTTCAATTGGAAAACCAGTTCAGTGCTAAGTTGCGGGCAACTTATGGTGTACGAGTTGAAGACTATGATCAGATCATTGGAAGTTTAAAGCAAAGTGACCGCCGTCATCTCCATACTGAAGTACTTGATTTTTTGCCAGGTGCGAATATTACTTACAGGGTAAACTCTAAAACGAATTTGCGTTTGTCAGGATCACAAACTGTCATACGTCCTGAATTCAGGGAACTAAGTGATTTCGCTTTTTACGATTTTGATTTGAGTGCTACTGTAAGCGGAAACAGGTCTCTCGAAAGAACAAAAGTGACGAACATGGATCTTCGGTATGAAATATATCCAGGAGCGGGCGAATTATTCACAATAGGTGCTTTTTACAAGTATTTCAAAAATCCGATCGAACTTTTCTTTAACCAAAGTGGCGCAGGAAGCTCGAGTACTTTTAATTATTTAAACGCAGATGAGGCATATAGTTTTGGCGGAGAGCTTGAACTTAGAAAAAAGCTCGATTTTAGCGATGCGCTGAAAAACTTCACTTTCCAGACAAATATATCATACATATATAATCGCGTTACAAGGAATAGCAGTAAGCTGGACCGGCCAATGCAGGGACAAAGCCCATATGTAGTAAACGCTTCCCTGCAATATGATGTTGAAAAATATGGTATCAATACAACACTCCTGTTTAACCAGATTGGAGACAGGATCTTTTATGTAGGAGGTAATGATTTTCCTCCCGTTACCGAGCGGCACAGGCCATTGTTGGATTTTCAGATCGCCAAAAAAATCCTTAAAAAAGAAGGTGAGATTAAACTCAATATTTCGGATCTGCTAAACCAGGCAAATATTTTTTATCTCGATATAAATAACGACAGAAAATATGATAAGAATAAAGATGCACTTGCTATTAAGCGAAAGTATGGCTCAAGTGTCGGCATTTCATTTTCTTACAACATTAAATAAAACGAAAAAATTAAAATTAAAAAACACAGTATGAAAAAGTTATTTTATTTGGCTGCATTTGTTGGCTTGATTTCAACAGGTTGCCGAAAAATTGAAGTAGATGGGGGCACCACAACGATAATAGATACTACTGGTGGTGGAGGTACTAATGAGAATCCTATTCTTGAGGGCAGGATTACAGCTAATAAAACACTTAAGGCAAATGTTGTTTATAAACTTCGTGGCCTTGTGTACGTTACTAATGGAGCGATACTCACGATAGAACCAGGAACAAAAATAGTTGGTGAATTGAACAAGCAGGGTGGTCTTATCATAACACGCAGTTCTAAAATAATTGCCGACGGTACTCCTGATAAGCCCATTGTGTTCACGTCTGAAGCGGCTAATCCACAACGGGGCGACTGGTCAGGCCTTGTCTTATTAGGCAATGCTCCTACCAATTCATCATTCAATGGTGTACAAGGGATAGGTGAAATAGAAGGTGGTATAAACAATAGTGATGGTTTAGGATTGTATGGAACTCCTATAACCCAGTCTCAAAACCCCGCAGATAATAGCGGTATATTAAGATATGTGCGTATCGAATACGCGGGATATGCATTCCTGCCTGATAAGGAAATCAACGGTTTAACATTCGGCGGTATTGGTAGCGAAACAGTTATAGATTACGTACAGGTTTCTTATGCCAATGATGATTCTTTCGAATGGTTTGGTGGCACGGTGAATTGTAAGCACCTTATTTCATTTAGAACTTTAGATGATGATTTTGATACTGATAATGGTTTTTCCGGAACCGTTCAATTTGGTATATGCCTGAGGGATTCTGCAGTTGCAGATATCTCTAAATCCGAAGCTTTCGAAAGTGATAATGATGCTAACGGCAGTACATTACTTCCCCAAACAAAAGCTGTATTCAGCAATATGACGGTAGTTGGGCCACGGCAATCTTTGACCAACCTGGGAAACAGTCTTTTCCTTGCCGGAGCTCAAATCCGCCGGAATAGTTCTGAATCTTTGTTCAATTCAATCATCATGGGCTGGCCAACCGGCTTGTTGATCGATGCCTCAAAAGGAACCCCTACAGATCTTAATATCCCGGGAACTTTATTTGTACAAAATTCAATCATAGGCGGTTGTAATACACCAATAAAATATGCTGCAAGCAGCACTTCTCCAACTGGTGCAACTGATCAAACAATTATTGACTGGTTTAATACAGTAGATTATGGTAATACCATACTAACCACCAATGATGATGTAAAACTTGCCGCTCCCTACGATTATTCGAATCCTGATTTTACACCCCAGGCCGGTTCACCTGCTTTATCAGGCGCGGCATTCTCCAATCCGAAAGTGAGTGTTTTGGAAAATGTAAGTTTTCGCGGTGCCGTGGGGCCATCAGATACATGGTTTAAAGGTTGGACTAAATTTAATTAACGGTTTTTATATTTTTCGCAAACAAACAGAATTAACACTGTACCACCCTGTATTCCTGCGGGGTGGTTTTTTTAGATATCTGCCCGTTTTTGATCAACCTATACTTAGAAGCTCTTTGACATAAATTTTTAGTATTCAACAGGTAAAATAGCATCCTCTTTATTTGTTAACCTTAATTTAATACAGGAATAACAATGGCATAACATAAGTGTCATTGCTTTGCCGGATTAAAACTTAATATTTTGTTTGCGAAAAAACAGTTGTTATGTGCAGTAGCCTTGTGCTATGCCTTACTTTCATCCCCAACATTAAACGCACAATTCGTCTTGAATTCTGATTCGGCCTTTAAAGCCGGCGCACCTAATTCCGGCAGAATATGGGGTTATGCTTTTGGAGATTATTTTTATAAGACTCATGCTGATCCACTTGTTCGCGGGGGAGCCAATCAATATACCGGAACTCCCGCAAAGCGAGATGCTTTTGCCTTTCGCAGAATCTATTTTGGATATGATTATAATATCACGAGCAAATTTTCAGCAGAACTGTTATTAGCAGCGGAAGACAATGCCACACTGACCTCAGCCTCAGGTAATACAAATACCGTAGGAGACCTCCTTGGAAATAATAAGCTGGCCTTATATATAAAGCTGGCCAATATCCGGTGGAAAAACATTTGGAAAAATACTGACCTGGTTGTCGGGCAGGTAAGCACCCCGGCATTTCCCATGCTCGTGGAAAAAATCTGGTCATATAGGTCCATTGAAAGAACGATCACTGATATACGGAGAACTCCTTCATTTGACCTGGGTGCTTCATTGCAGGGAAAATTTGATGACAGTGGTAACTATGGCTATAATGTAATGGTAGGAAACGGAACGAGTGCCAGGCCGGAGAATGACAATTTCAAATGGTTTTATGGAGATGTATATGCGATGTTTTTTGATAAAAAATTAATTTTTGATGTGTATGCCGATTATGAAAGATTAAACTGGATGGGTAATTTTCATCATGCAAGAAATATGGTGAAAGGTTTTGTGGCTTACAATACCCCCGCCATTACTATCGGTGTGGAGGCATTTGTGAATCATGAACAAAATGATGTAGTAGGCATAAAAGATTCTACACGAAAGGATACAACCAATGCAAACGCGGTCGGCCTTTCTACTTTTATCCACGGGAATATTATCAAAAATAAACTAAGGTTTTTTGCAAGATTTGATACTTACAATCCGGACGTGGATTATGACAACGGTGCATTTACAAGATACACAGGACTTTCATCTAATTATGAACCCAATAATAAAGAAATTTTTATTACCGCAGGCCTTGATTACACACCCGTCAAAAATGTACATATTATGCCTAATATATGGTATAACCGGTACAAGGGGCAGGTATCGCAGACACCAAATATCAATCACGATCTGGTGTACCGGGCTACTTTCTTTTATGTATTTGGTAAATAGAGTTTTGATGTCGTTTTTCAAATATGAGCCGATAAATGGCAACAAATATTAAATAATTTTTATCCAAAAAAGAAATATAACTCAGGCACATTCACTTCATGTAATACGTAACGTCTTGGAAAAATTCAAATTTGGTTTTTGGTACATCTTTAAAAGGAACATCGTAAACAGCAGATATTTTCTATTGGCTATTCTATTATTACAATCTGTTATTGCCGGCGCTCAAAATGGTAAAGGTGCTGTATTTGCCAAATTTGGTAAAGGCGTAAATTTTACAGCTGCCGATAGTTCTATGAATTTAAAAATAAGCTTCAGGTTTCAAACCTTATTTGTTGCTGAAAAATTATTGTCGGGTGGCTCGCCTATAGAAAAGGAAATGATGGTTCGCCGGGCAAGGCTTAAGTTTGATGGGTTTGCATTTACCCCGCGATTAGTGTATAAAATTGAGTTAGGAATAAGCAACAGGGATAACGGAAATGTGATTCCACAGGGAAGCAACGCCGCGAACCTGATTTTGGATGCAGTCTTAAAGTACAGTCTTTTTAAAAATACTGAAATCTGGTTTGGGCAAACGAAACTTCCGGGTAACAGGGAAAGAGTAGTGTCGTCTCAAAAGCTCCAGTTTGTTGACAGGAGCCTTGTTAATTCAGATTATAACCTTGACCGGGATATCGGTTTTCAATTGCATCACCAGTTTAATGTCGGAAAGGCAGTAATTAACGATATGTATGCTATCTCCCTCGGGCAGGGCCGCAATATTACCGCTGCTGATACAGGCGGGTTAAGCTATACCGGCCGATTGGAAATCCTGCCGTTTGGAGAATTTACAGGAGAGGGCGATTATTTTGAATCGGACCTGGCAAGGGAACCAACACCTAAGCTTTCTTTTGGTGTTGGCTATAGCTATAACAATAATGCCATGAGAAAAAATGGTGAACTGGGTTCTTTTCTAAATGAGACGAGAAATTTAAAAACATTTTTTTCAGATCTCACGCTAAAGTATAAAGGATGGTCGGTTGCCAGTGAATACATGCGTAAACAGAGCGACGGTTCCCCAATATTAAAAGACGCCAGCAATTATTTTAATACCGGCGATGGATGGAATATACAAAGCGGGTATTTGTTCAAAAATAATATTGAAATCGCCGGACGCTATACGGTAGTAAATCCCTCAGATATAATTGTAAGGGCCGGCAAAAATTACAAAGTCAAAGAGTACACGCTTGGTCTGTCGAAATATATAAGTGGTCACAGCTTAAAAATTCAAACTGACATGGGATATATAAAAGACTACGAGGAAACAGCTGGCGCTTTGCGATACCGGTTCCAGGTAGAAATGGCATTTTAATAAAAATAACTTTTGATTCATCTTCTTAACACAACAATAAAAAAATAAATAAAAATGAAAATAATTAACTCTAAAAAAACAACATTTTGTTTGTTGTTCCTTTTATTAGCCGGCGCATTTATTTCATCATGCGGTGGCAACGAGAATGCAGATGAAAAGGCCACTTCCGGAACATCCTCCGATGACAATACATTGCTTGGTGCAGGAAGTACATTTGTATATCCCCTGTTTTCTAAGCAGTTCTCCGAATACAATAAAAAAACTGGTTTGAAAATTAATTACCAGTCCATTGGGTCTGGTGGAGGTATTTTGCAATTAACAAATAAGACTGTTGATTTCGGGGATTCGGATGCGCCATTGAATGAAGAGCAGGCACAAAAAATGGGAGTTCCGGTTTTGCATATTCCAATGTGTTCCGGAGCTGTGGTTATCAGTTACAACCTACCCGAAGTAAAAGATACGTTGAAGCTAACACCGGAGGTGCTTGCTGATATTTTTCTTGGAAAGATTACAAAATGGAATGATGTTAAAATTGCTGCTATAAATAGTGGGGTTCAAATACCAGGAACACCTATTGTTATTGCTCATCGTTCTGATGGAAGTGGTACTTCTAATATTTTTACGGACTATCTTTCAAAAGTAAGCGAAGAGTGGAAGTCTAAGGTAGGAAAAGGAGCATCAGTTAATTGGCCTGTGGGTCTCGGTGGCAAAGGAAATGAAGGAGTTGCAGGACTGGTTAAACAAACACCGGGAGCGATCGGGTATATTGAACTTGCTTATGCTATTCAAAATAAAATGGCTTTTGCGCAAATTAAAAATAAGTCAGGTAATTTTATTACCCCTTCTATTGCTTCAACCAGTGCTGCCGGAAATATTCAGCTACCTGAGGATGCGAAAGTTTTCCTGACTAATACAGAAGCAGCAGATGGATATCCTATCAGTGGTTTTACCTGGGCTTTAATGTACAAGGACCAAAATTATTCCAAGCGGTCAGAGTCAAGAGCTCAAAATCTTGCAAAGCTTCTTTGGTGGAATATTCATGAAGGGCAGCAGTATTGCGAGCCTTTGCATTATGCTCCCTTATCACCTGCAGCAGTTTCAGTTGCAGAAAATATCCTTAAGTCAGCTAACTATAATGGTAAAGCCTTATTACAATAAACATCTATATTGAAAACAAAACTTTCACAAGATAAAATAGCGGATTCCCGCAGTAATTTAATACTGCGGGAAATTTCGTCTATAACGCATAGTAATGTTTGGAAGAACATAAAAATAAAAAGGTCCTTCCGGCAAATAAGAATGGAGAATTTGTTCAAGTCCTCCCTGGTATTAATAGGGGTAAGTATTCTTGTATTGGTTTTATCTTTTTTGCTTACACTTATAATACAGTCGATGCCTTCTATTAAGGCGCTGGGTTTTAGTTTTCTTTTTTCTAAAACCTGGGATCCTGTTGCTAATATCTATGGCACGTATCCCTTTCTGCTCGGTACTTTACTAACCTCGTTTTTAGCTTTAATAATTTCCATTCCGTTTTCTTTTGCTATAGCAATTTTTTTGGGTGAATATTATCCCCGTGGCTGGTTTTCGGAATTTTTAAAGAATTCCATTGAGTTGATAGCGGCAGTGCCTTCCGTTATTTATGGTTTCTGGGGTTTATTTGTCCTAGTGCCTATAGTGCGGAGTTTGGAAATAAAAATGGGAGTAACTCCATATGGAATAGGAATCTTTACTGCTTCCATAATTTTAGCAATAATGATCATACCTTATGCAGCTTCACTGGGAAGAGAGATGATCAGGATGGTACCTTCTTCATTAAAGGAAGCAGCTTATTCTTTAGGGGCTACGAGGTTTGAAGTAATCAAAAATGTTATCATTCCCTATTCAAAATCCGGGCTTTTTGCTGGAGTACTGCTTTCACTCGGCAGGGCATTGGGAGAGACAATGGCTGTAACAATGGTTATCGGAAACACGAGCATTATTCCAAAAAGTATTTTTGACCCGGGTAATACTATGGCAAGTGTAATTGCGAACGAATTTACAGAGGCCGCCAGCACACTTTATCTATCTTCATTAATAGAACTGGGCCTTGTTCTTTTCCTGGTAACTGTAGTTATTAACTTGATAGGAAAAAGAATTATTAAACGTTTTTCAACTGATTAATATGTCTCCAAATATTAAATATAGGTTAGGCAAAAGCACAGGCTTCAAAGCGCTGGTGATCATTTTATCGGTGTTGTGTACACTTCCTCTTTTTCTCATTCTCATATATATCTTAAGAGAAGGAATTACTAAAATAAACTGGCATTTTCTTGTGAACCTGCCAAAACCCGTGGGAGAAACCGGGGGTGGTATTGCTAATGCGCTCGTTGGTAGTTTATTGATAGTCTTTTTTGCAGCGCTTATCGCCATTCCTTTTGGCATCATGGGTGGTATCTTTTTAAGTGAAAATAAAAAATCAAGGCTGGCAAATTGGGTTAGGCTTTCTGTGGATGTGCTGCAGGGGACTCCATCAATAGTTGTTGGAATAGTAATTTATTTTTGGATAGTAAAACCTTTGGGGACTTTTTCTGCACTTTCCGGAAGCATTGCACTGGCAGTAATGATGTTACCCATAGTAGTAAGATCAACAGAAGAGACCTTAAAACTTTTACCTTCTTCACTAAAAGAGGCGGGCTTAGCGCTGGGCTTGCCTTATCATAAAGTAATTTTAAAAATTGTTTTACCCTGTGGATTCAGTGGTGTTCTTTCAGGGATTATACTGGCTGTAGCAAGAATAGCAGGCGAAACGGCTCCACTATTATTTACAGCATTCGGTAATCCTTTTTTCTCTGCCAATATGGTGAAGCCTATGCAGAGTTTACCTTTATTGATCTTTAATTATGCCACAAGCCCTTACGATGAATGGCATGACCTTGCCTGGGGAGCAGCGCTTATTTTATTGATGTGGGTTCTATTGCTTAATATATTTACTAAGATCATAACCAGAAGATGGAAAATACAATTTTAAAATCTGTGGATTTCGATGCTTACTTTGGTGAGAACCTGGTAGTAAAAAAAGTAAACATCGAGGTACCAAAAAATAATGTAGTTGCAGTAATGGGGCCTTCAGGTTGTGGTAAAACTACTTTTCTGCGTTGTATCAACCGGATGCACGAGTTAATCGAAGGAACTACTACTAAAGGGAAGATGTTACTTAACGATGAGGATGTTTATGATATGCATCCAATATTTGTTCGACATAAGATAGGAATGGTATTCCAGCGGCCTAATCCTTTTCCAAATTTGAGTATATATGATAATGTAATTGCAGGATATAAACTTAACGGGATGAAGATGGCCAAAGCCGATAAGGATGTAATAGTTGAGCAATCATTACAAAAAGCCGCATTATGGAATGAAGTGAAAGACTCAATACATAAAAAGGGAACATTTTTATCAGGGGGGCAACAGCAACGCTTATGTATAGCAAGGGCAATAGCGATGGAGCCCGAGGTATTATTATTAGATGAACCAACTTCTGCCCTCGACCCTATCTCTACTTCCAGCATAGAAGTTTTACTGCAGGAATTAAAGAAAAATTATACATTGATAATCGTTACCCATAATATGCAACAGGCAGCACGGGTTAGTGATAAAACGGCCTTTTTTTACCTGGGTGAATTAATTGAATATGATAATACAAAAAGTATGTTCACAAATCCGAAGGATAAACGCACCCAAAATTATATTACAGGCAGATTCAGCTAATTGAAAAAATAACTATGACACAATTCGAAATAGATATTCATGACGTTAAGAAAGAACTAATAGGTATGTGGCAATTAGTTCTTTCCCAGTTGTCCAAAGCCAAAGAGGCTATGCTTAACTTTGATAAGGACCTTGCCAGGGAAGTAATAGAAAAGGAAAAAAGAGTAAATGCAGTTGAATTAAAAATTGATAGGGATTGCGAAAATATTTTTGCTTTGTTTTGTCCTGTAGCCGTTGACCTGAGATTTTTATTAGCGGTTCTTAAAATGAACAATAATCTGGAAAGAATAGGAGACATTGCAGAAGGTATTGCAAGATATATTGTTGATTCCCCTGCTAAATTTAATATGGATCTTTTGGAATCTACTCGTCTTATCCAGATGTATGAAGATTCAATAAGTATATTTACAGATACCCAAATTGCTTTTGAATTTGAAAATACGCTGCTTGCCAGGACTATTTTTTCCCGCGATGATGTACTTGATGACATCAATAGAAAAGCAGATGAAAATATTTCGAAATATATTTTAGCAAATCCTAAAAGTATTCATGAAGCATTGTATGTATTATCAATCATCAGAAAACTGGAAAGGGTAGGTGATCAATCTAAAAACATTGCTGAAGAAATAATTTTTTATGTTGAGGCCAAAGTTTTGAAGCACCAATAGTTTACACCTATAATACCTTACCAGTAAATATTTACATATTCATTTCTTCATTACAGTTTAAGTATTTTTGACGCGATCGAATAAAAAATGTAATGACCTTATCATCTCTATTTAAAGGCAACAGGGTATTTTTTATAGGGTTTCTTATATTTTTTACTATCTCAGTGTTTGTATTACTTGCCTATTCCAAAATAGAAGGCTTTTACTTGCTAAATCCTCCTCATACTGAACTCCTTAACTTCCTATTCACATATTTTACTTACTTGGGAGATGGCTTCTTTTGTGTAATTATAGGGGCTTTACTTTTTATTTTTAAAGACCGTACTACAGGATTAATGGTAATCGCTGGATATGCTTTGTCGGGAATAATTGCACAGGTTTTGAAATATTTTATTGTTGAGCCGAGGCCGGCCATCCTGTTAAAGGATAGTAATTATGCTTATTTCATTGAAAATGTTACGCTGCATAATCTCCATTCATTTCCATCCGGGCATACAGCTTCAGCCTTTGCGTTGGCGGCTGTATTAAGTTTTGCAGCAAAAAATAACACCTATTCTATATTGTTTTTGTGTGGTGCGATTTTGGTAGGTTATAGCCGCATTTATCTTGCCCAACACTTTCTGAATGATGTCCTGGCTGGAGCAGTTATCGGGGTGGTATCGGTAATAATTTGCCAGGTGTTTTTAACAGGACCATTTCAAAAAATAAAATTTCCAACAAGAAATTAATGCTGAATATTTAAAAATGTTAAATGGGCCTTCCACTGGACATTGTAAAGCCAAAAGTTGTACCCACATCCGTTTTGCTTCTTACATGAATTGTTTCACCGTGGGCCTCCAAAATATGTTTAGCTATAGAAAGCCCAAGTCCGCTGCCTCCAACCTTTCTTGTTCGGGCAAGGTCAGTTCGGTAGAATCTTTCAAAAATTCTTGGGAGATGTTCTTCTGAAATTCCGTGGCCATCATCACTAATTTCCACCAGCACTTTTTTGCCATCGATATTATAAGCACTGCCTTCGATAATGCCGTTTTGCTTGCCATATTTCAGAGCATTGTCAATTAGATTGATTAGCACCTGTCTTATTTTTTCCTTATCAGCAAAAACAGTAAGGGGTATTTCGCAGCCCTTTTTTATATAGCACTTAATTTTTTTATCATCTGCCTTTATCGAGAGTGATTCAAAAACTTCTTTTATGAGATCCTGTATGATAAAATTTTGTTTGAATAACAACTGCTCACCACTTTCAAGCTTGGTTATTTCGTCAAGGTCGTCAACCAGGTTTACCAGCCTGTCTATATTTTTTGAAGCATTACCGAGAAACTTTTTATTCACGTCAGGGTTATCCAGCGCACCGTTTAATAATGTGTCTACATAACCCTGTATCGCAAAAATCGGCGTCTTTAATTCGTGCGATAAGTTGAGCAAAAATTCTTTTCTGAAAGTTTCATTCTGTCTCAACACTTCGATTTCTTCTCTATGCTGTACAGCCCATTTTTCTACATCTTCACTTACTTCTTCAATCGATTTTTGCGGTAAAATATTTTTATAATAAAATTCTTCTCTCTTACTGGCTTTAGTCTGGTAGATAAGTTTGTAAATTATTTTTATTTTTCTATACACAAATCTTTCAATCATTGTATATATGATGATGTATGATACAATACTCATTGCAATGAATAAAGCCAGGGCCGGTATAAGGCCAACACCATACAGGTATACTGCCATGCCTGCCAATAACCCAATTGGTAATGAAGTAAGAGCACCAATTTGCGACGTTGAAAAATTTTTTACAGGGAACAAAATGTGTATTTGATTGGTTCAGGTTTACACGCGAGTGCAATTCAATTCATTTAAAACAAATTTACTAAATTCAGGTTGTACGATTATTGGAATTGGTACAAATAGTTCAGAACTCAATTATTCCATAATCTTTCTTAATTCATTAACTGCTATGGTCTGCTACAATAAACCATTTGTTTTTAATTTTTTTGAAGAGCAAGGTAAAATAGCCACCGGCATTGTTTGATGTTCTTTGTAAATGCCATTGGCCTATTACAAAATAATATCCCGGGGATAATGACTTTAGTTCAATGAGATTGTAAGTAAGCCGCCCCATGGCTACCGTATCAGGGTAATTTTTTTTATATGTCTCCAGCGTTTTTTGCCAGCCATAGGTTACTCCGGCTTTACCTATATATGTGAGTGAATCGCTCTGCCAATATGCTTTCATAAAATCTTCAATATTGCCGGTATTCCAAGCTTTTTCCTGGCTATATAAAACGTTTCTTATACTGTCTTCATCTGCAGTCTGTGCGAAAGAATAATTAAATAAAAATAATGAGCCGATAATCATTACCAGCATGACTTTTCTTTTCATGTAATTTGATTCGATTGATTAAAGTAATGTTCCTATAGTGCGCCCCTTTTTATATCGGCCAATTTTGGTTGCCTGCAATACCTGTAATTTAAGAAATGTGCATAGAGAATAAAAAATACTGCAGGTATAAGAAACAGGAATTCCATATTATGAAAAAACTGCTTAATGATCAGAAACATAAATCCTGTACTGAATAAGAAAAAAGGAGTAAGACTTTTATGATGGCGTAGAAAACCGTGGAGCACAGCATAGGAGCCCACCAAAAAAGCTATTGCTATCATACCCCATTCAAAAAGAGAATTATTTATAATGTTAATACCAAATACCGGGAGTGAACTTATAAGTAATGGAAGAATTGCACAATGCACCGCACAGGCGATTGACGTTATTATTCCAAAAAAATCCCAGTTAATACCTTTGTTCATAAAATAATTAATGACAAAAATAGTAAATTTGCAACAATGATGCAATATTAAAAATCTTTTACTGATTTGTCAATTTAATTTTGCATACAAAAATTATAATACTTAGCTATCCTCATCTATAAAAAATGAAAAAAAAATTTCTTTGGTTCGCAGGTTTTTTTGTTTTACTGCTTGCAGCATTTTATTTCTTTCTGTTCAGCGGAACAGACTATTACAAGGCAAAATTGCCGGTATTAAATTATGTGCAGGGTTTCAGCTTTACCGGGCAGAATGGTAATACCATAAATCAGCATAATGTTGAAGGCAAAGTTTTTGTTACTGAATATTTTTTTACTACCTGCAAAGGTATTTGCCCAAAGATGAATGAGAATATGAAGACTGTTTTTGAGCATTTTAAAAATGATAGCGGCTTTGCAATTGTATCACATACCTCCATGCCTGAAACAGATTCGGTTCCACTGATGAAAAAATATGAAGAGAAAATGATTGGGCGGGATCCTGAATTTGCTGCCAAATGGTATTTTGTTACAGGCACAAAAGATTCTTTATACAAAATGGCACGTGAAAGTTACCTGCTGGACAATGATAAGAATAATAGTTTAAATATAAAGGACCATTTTATTCATACCCAGTTTTTTGCATTAGTCGATAAACAGATGAGAGTTCGCGGAATCTATGATGGCCTGAAGCACGATGAAATTGACAAACTTGAACAGGACATCACAAAGTTGCTGAAGGAACCAATGGAAAAAGGTAGTTTCAACCACTCTCCTTTCAACAACAATCCGTCCTGAATATGAACCAGGCAGTATCAGATATATTAAAACAAAATCGATTAAGCATAACCGGTAGCAGGCAGGAAATTCTTGAGCTCTTCATAAAAACTTCAGGTGCACTTTCGCATGCCGATATAGAAAAAAGCACAGGTGAATCATTCGACAGGGTGACTGTTTATCGAACACTTCAAACATTTGTAGAGAAGGGGATTATCCATTTAATTCCTACGACTGACAACTCAATTAAATATGCGTTGTGCAAAAATGACTGCGCACCAGGCCATCACCATGATAACCATGTCCATTTCATTTGTGACGAATGTGAAAAAACCATTTGCCTTGATGATGTAAATATTCCCATTGTAAAATTACCCAAAGGATTTACGCCAACAGGTGCAGAGATGGTGGTGACAGGTGTTTGCGGGGAATGCCGGTAGTGACAAAGTACGATGTACGAAGATTAATGTGTAGTGTAATAAAGAAATAGTGAAAAAATTCCTATCGCGATTAATTCCCTCCAAAAACTTTCTTCAAAATATCAGTGGCCCTTGCGGCAGGATCTTTTCTTATGCTTACCTCTTCCTTTGCTACATAATAAAATATTCCGTTCAGTGCTTTTGTAGTAACATAACTATTGATGTCAGTATCTACCGGGTTGGCTGAAAATTTATTGTAAGTGGTAAAGACATCATTCCAGTATTTGGTTGCGTCTACTTTTTTCAAAGACTCTTCAATTACAGGGCGAAAAGCATCTACAAGTTCGGGAGTAGTAGATTTTCTTAAATAACCGGTGGCTGCGGTATCGCTTCCTCTTAATATGTTAAGCGCATCCGTAACCGTCATTTTCTTTATTGCAGCGAGAAATATAGGAGCTGCTGCTTTTGAGGCATCTTCAGCTCCACGGTTCATACTTAGGATAGCATTGTCCACAAGCTTACCCATTCCAAGCATCCTCATTTTCTTTTCTACATTTTGTACCTCCTCGGGCAATAAAATTTTTACCGCGGCATCTTTAAAAAAACCATCCGCGGCAGAAAGCTTATCACCGCTTTTTTGTGCGCCTGATGATAAAGCTTCTTTTAATCCTGATATAATTTCACCAGTTGATAAACCTGATGTTGAGCTGGGATTTTTAGAAAACATTGAATTTGCTTTTTTAAATAATCCACCCAATTTATTAGCGGAATCATTTTGAGCAAAAAGCGAAAAGCAAAAGAACAGGAAAGTGGAAAGAGTCAAAAATTTTTTCATAAGGATTTAAGGTTGATCTCAAATGTAAAACGAAATCTGAATAATTAAATGGCCAAACTGTTAAATCGTCTAAACAGATTGATGCTGTAAAATAATAGTTGGGGGATAAAAAGCCGCTCGCTGGGACCAAGGGAGGTTACATTTGAAATTTGTATCCAACTCCTTTAACGGTCGTGATAAAATCTCCGCCAAGCTTTTGACGAATTTTTCTTATATGGACGTCTATTGTTCTGTCGCCCACAATTACATCGGTTCCCCATACTTTGTTCAATATCTCATGCCTGAGAAAAACTTTGGAAGGCTTTGATGTCAGCAATGCCAGCAACTCAAATTCTTTGCGGGCAAGCGTTATGTCTTCGTTATTTAAAGTAACGATGTATTTTTCACGGTCAATTTTCAGCTCTCCTATTTGCAAAACACTGCCCGTTTCTTTTGTAATTCTCCTGAATAATGCGTTAACCCTGCTGGTTAAAACTTTTGGACTAATGGGCTTGGTTATATAATCATCGCCCCCGGTTTCAAGTCCTTTTATTTCAGTACTGTCATCGTTAAGAGCAGTTAGAAATATAATTAAAGTATTTTCAAAAGCAGGAAGTGTCCGTAAAATTTTACAGACTTCAAAACCCGTTTTTCCGGGCATCATTACGTCAAGTATTATCAGGTCAGGATTGTGGATTTTTGCAATCTCAAGTGCCTCGTTCCCGTTTTTTGCCGTAATAACTTTATATCCTTCAGCTTGCAAATTAAAGCTTACGATCTCCAGTATATCTGGCTCATCATCAGCAATTAAAACAGTGCGGGATTTTATTTCCTGTGTCATGAAGTGCAAACCTATATCAAATTATAATTCATAACTTTTTGTTCATAATTTTTTAATATTAGGAAATAGATCTCTTTAAGATTTGGCAACATTCCATTATTACCAATGGTATTCAGTAAAATTTCTTATTCTCCCTGGCAGATTCTTCCTAAAAAAAGGTTAATACCTGCCATGATGCAGCATTTTATTTATATATAATCTTTTATAACCTAAGCAATAAAGTTAATTTGCAACCTCTTGAAGTATTTTTGCTTCTATAATTGAGATGAAAATCATGAGACCCCTATTTTACCTGATTGTACCAATATTTATATTTCCTCTTTCTTCCCTTGCCGGCGATGACACAACGAACATTCCACTTAACAGGCAGGTTTTCCATGATAAAATAAAGGATGAGCAAAAGCGGGCTGACAGGGCCGATGGCCATCTTGATGGATTGATAAGAGTATCTTCCAACAATGAAATTAACTTACAGGTAACTGATGCCATTATACGTAAAGTAAATGTGATAAGAAATGATATTGAGAGCAACAAACAATTATCGACCAACAATGATAAAATCCGCTATCTCAGGTATGTTGAATACCTGTTGAAAGGATTTACTAATGATTGGAAAGCCCATGCGATTTCTCCAGCACTTGCACCCCTGCTTATTGATAATTTTGGTGAAATACTTACAGCGAATTTAAAGGGAGAGAGTATGGCTCCTTTAATACAAAAAGTGCCCTATGAAGTGGGCATGATAAATAGTGAAATTTTCATTGATAACCCCGGATATAATGAAAGTAAAATCATATTATTCAGAAAATTTTGTAAGCTATATCCCGATAAAATTCTTTCAAATTTAGGCCCATATGTCAATGAACCTTTCGCTGATTCGCTGGTAATAGATGCCTTTAATAATAATCCCAGCCAGTTATATTCTTTTGCACAATCAACCAGTAGCCGCCAGGGAAAACTGATAAGAAAGATTAATGACCCCCGTATAAAAACGGTTGTTCAATTGAGCACACTTGATAGGGCATTGTTTTATTTCCCTTTTCTTGATGACCTTATTAGCGGTAGAAAAACGATTGAAAATATTGCCAAATATGCCGGTGATTCGCAGAGAAAATATGATAGCGTTGGCTATTACCAGTTACTTGTAACTACCGAGATTAATTACTATGAAAGGTTGATAAAAAAAGACACACCTGTGGCAATGCTGGGGACAAATGGTCTTATTGATATGTTGCAGACAAAGGCTATTCAGCATTTTATTGATCCAATAAATAACCTGCACGAAAATCCTAATCCCGCAGTACGTTTCAGGGCCATTGAGCCATTAAATGCGGTTGAGCTGTATTATATGATAGTGTTTGGAGAAAACGATATTTATACATCAAGTTATAAATATTCATTTGATCGAATGATTCAGAAAATGGGTGCCGTGCCACGCGGTGATTCTTTATTAATGTCAGTAAGATTTGATCATTTTAAAAAGTTTATTAAGATGGCTGCAGGCTATAATAAACTTGATGTTTTCCTGAAAACAATGCCCGAAAATTCTGAGAAACTGATGCAGGCATTTGTGGCAAATCTTGAAAAAAGCGGTACGCTTGAAGATGCCGTGGATGTGGCAGATTCTTATGGAAGTATTACCAACCCAGCCCTTCAAAAATCAATGCTGCAGAATGTGATTAATAATGAGCAGCGATGCATTAAAGAGAGTAGTGAGCATGGCCAAAAGATATATAATCTTTTAAAAATGATCTTTCTTTCTGCAGATGATAAAAATGGAATTGACCTCTCAAAAGAGATCGGAATTCCTCCTGTGTACACGGTTAACTATAATTATCTTGCCGATGATTCGGGCCGCATAGTGGAACAGGCATTTTTTTACGGAGACAAAGACGGTAAAGAATCTTTCAATAGTTATCTTACTTCTTTCCCCAGGAATGAATGGCAGATTACTCAAAAAAATGAATGGATCGAAATTAAATCTATTAAAGGGAAACCGGTGTGGATTTTTGCAAACCGGCCTCTTGATAATGAAACAGATAAAGATGCGGCTGCACAAAAAAATCTTATAGCCTACCTTGATCGTATAGGGGTAAAGCCTAATATTGTTATACACAGGGGGCACAGCTATCACCTTCCCTATACAATTCTGCAACTTCCGCAGAATGCGAAGATCATTATGCTGGGATCGTGTGGCGGATATAAAAACCTCAAACAAATATTAACCTACGCTCCTGAAGCGCATATCATCTCTACCAAACAAACGGGCACTAAAGATGTGAATAAGCCCATAATAGAGGCGCTTGACAATACACTCAGGAACGGCAATAATATAGATTGGCGTGAGATGTGGAGCGGGCTGGAAAATACGTTTAGCAGGTCGTCTAAAGAAGTAAGAGAGACCTTCGAGGATTATATTCCTCCCCAAAAAAACCTTGGCGCTTTATTCATTAAAGCCTATAGCAGGGGGGGAGAAAAAGTGGAATAGCCTTCAGAACGAGCGCCCTTTAGCTAACCCTGGCTTTACCAGTAAAATACGCCCAGGGGGATCAACGCTTGTACATTGCAATTAGTCCTTCATTTATACTCTAAAATGATTGCTTTTTATTTTCCTATCCCCTTCTTTGCAAAGGGATTGGGGTGAGGTTAATTTGAATTAATTTTGCCTGATGCCTGAAAAAAGAATCCGTAAAAAACTGCTCGATCTTACTCAACTTCGTAAAGTTTTTGCTTTTGCGGCTCCTTATAAAAAGAAGTTTTATACTTCTATATTTCTCTCTGTTATCCTGGCGGTTCTTTCTCCTTTGCGCCCCTATCTTATACAATACACCGTAAATCATTTCATTGCCGACAAGAATGTTCAGTGGCTGATTCTCATCACAATAATCCAAATTGGGATGTTACTTCTTGAAACCGGGCTTCGATTCTATTTCGGTTTTTTGACATCCTGGCTGGGACAAACGGTTGTAAAAGACCTGCGTGTAACGGTGTATAAGAAGATTCTTAATTATAATCTTACACAATTCGATAAAACTCCTATTGGTACGTTAACCACCCGGACTATTAATGACATCGAGTCAGTAAATGATATTTTTTCTGATGGTCTTATACCGATCGTTTCTGATCTTTTGTCCATCATATCTATTTTGCTATTTATGTTTTTTGTCGACTGGCGGTTGTCATTGATAAGTCTTGCGCCTTTTCCTATTCTTATAGTCGCCACTTATTTTTTTAAAGAAACAGTAAACAAATCATTTATAAAAGTACGTAATGCTGTAGCGGCACTTAATGCATTCGTACAGGAGCATATCACTGGAATGAGCGTGGTGCAGGCTTTTGCGGTTGAAGAGAAGGAGTTCAGAAAATTTACAGAAATAAACAAGCAGCATCGCAATGCTAACGTAAAAGCCATATTTGCTTACTCGGTTTTTTTTCCTATAGTAGAAATAGTATTGGCATTTTCAATTGGACTATTGGTATGGTGGGGTGCCAACAATGCATTTAATGCCGGTGTTATCATTTCATTTATAATGTACCTTAATTTGCTGTTCAGGCCCCTACGGGTTATTGCTGATAAATTTAATGTGCTGCAAATGGGGATGGTGGCAAGTGAAAGAGTATTTAAAGTATTAGAGAATCCTGATGTCACGCCTGAAACACATGAAGGAATTGATCATGGTCAAATAGTGGGTTCAGTTGAATTTAAGAATGTATCGTTCGCCTATAACGAGGAAGATTATGTTTTAAAAAATATTTCGTTTAAAATTGAACCGGGCGAAACGCTGGCAATTGTTGGTCACACAGGAAGTGGGAAAACTTCAATAATAAGTTTGCTCAACCGGCTCTATCACATAAAACAAGGAGAAATAAAAATCGATAATAAAAATATCGAAGCATATGATGTTGATTTTTTGAGAAGCAGAATTGCTGTTGTTCTACAGGATGTTTTTTTATTTAGCGGGTCTGTTTATGATAATGTTACCCTTCGTAACAAAGCAATAAAAAAAGAGCAGGTGGAACATGCCGCGCAGATGATTGGAGTAGATGAATTTATAACGCAGTTGCCTGGTGGTTATGATTATCACGTAATGGAACGCGGTGCGACACTTTCGCTTGGTCAAAGACAACTGTTATCATTTATAAGGGCTATTTTATACAATCCTTCAATACTTATCCTCGATGAGGCCACATCATCAATAGATAGTGAAAGTGAAATATTAATTCAGCATGCAATTGACAAGTTGATAAAGGGAAGAACTTCTATAGTGATCGCACATCGGTTGTCAACCATCCGCAAAGCAAATAAGATAATTGTGCTTGACAGGGGAGAAATAATTGAAATGGGAACTCACCACGAGCTTATGAAAAAACAGGGACATTATTTCAAATTGCATAAGATGCAATTCGAGGAGGTAGAAAAAGTAGTATAAATTATCTTATTGACGAATCCCTTCTTCATTTACTTTTTCAGGTCTCATTTGAGGGAAAAACAATACATCCTGTATTGAAGACTGATTAGTAAGCAACATACAAATTCTGTCAATGCCAAATCCAATCCCGCTTGTTGGAGGCATACCGTATTCTAATGCCCGCAGAAAGTCATGATCTATAAACATTGCTTCATCGTCGCCACGTTCCATTAGTTTTACCTGGTCTTCGAACCGCTCTCTTTGTTCGATAGGATCATTTAATTCGCTATATGCATTGGCGATCTCTTTACCATTAACTACCAGCTCAAAGCGCTCTACAAGGCCGGGCTTACTGCGATGCTTTTTTGTAAGAGGACTCATCTCTACAGGGTAATCTATAATAAATGTGGGCTGAACATAATGATGTTCACATTTTTCGGAAAATATTTCATCGATAATTTTCCCCTTGCCCATAGATTTATCCGCATGAATACCCAACTGTTGGCAAACTTCTCTTAAACCATTCTCGTCTTTATCTGTAATATCTATACCAGTATGTTCTTTGATTGCATCGTACATCGTAATTCTTTTATACGGTGCTTTGAAATCAATTTCTTTATCTCCTGAAAGTACCTTTGTAGTTCCGTTTACAGCCAGGGCTGTTTTTTCAAGCAGCTGTTCTGTAGTTTCCATCATCCACAAATAATCTTTGTAAGCGACATAAAATTCGAGAACCGTAAACTCCGGGTTATGTGTACGGTCCATACCTTCATTGCGAAAATTCCGGCTAAATTCATATACCCATTCAAAGCCGCCCACTATCAGTCTTTTTAAAAAAAGTTCATTGGCAATGCGTAAATAAAAAGGTACGTCCAGTGCATTATGATGCGTTTTGAATGGCCTTGCTGCAGCGCCGCCCGGAATATTCTGCAAAACTGGTGTATCAACTTCCAATGCGCCCCTTTCATTCAGAAAATCACGCATGGCGTTGATCATTTTGGTTCGCTTTACAAAAGTTTCTTTCACGTGCGGATTAACAATGAGATCAGCATAGCGCTGGCGATATCTGAACTCAGCATCTGTTACTTCGTCGAAGGTTTCTCCATCTTTTTCTTTAACTACCGGCAGGGGCCGTAAGGCTTTTGAAAGAAAAGTAAACTCTGAAACATGTATGGATGTCTCGCCGGTCTTCGTAGTAAAAACGTAGCCTTTCACGCCAATGATGTCCCCAATGTCTACCAGCTTTTTCCAAACGATATCATACATCGTTTTGTCTTCGCCGTTACACACATCATCCTTACGGATATATAGTTGTATTTTACCGTGGCCGTCCTGTAATACCGCGAAAGAAGCTTTGCCCATATCGCGGATACTCAATATTCTCCCTGCAATGCATACTTCCGAAAAATCACTTTTGTTTTCTTCGCCTTTGTAATTTGATTTAATAAAATCTGCGTTGGTATTAACAGGGTATAATGCTGCAGGATAGGCATCAATACCGAGTTTTGAGAGTTCCTTTAATTTCTCTCTTCTTATAATTTCCTGCTCTGACAAATGTTGCGTACTCATAATGATAAATAAAAAAGTTTGTCAAAAAATGACAAACAATATCAGTTTTTGGCAAAGGTAACTTTTGAAATGGAGATGAACAAAGTCAAAATCTTTATCATTGGCCGGCTATAGAGGTATTAAAAAACTGTGTAGCCCCCGTAACACCATTATCATGAAGCATCTTCTTTTCCTCCAAGGAAATTTTTCTCGGCCTTCCGGAAACTTCACCATAGCTGATATATATAGAACGGCCCTTTTCATTGCTTAAATCTGTAGAATTGCGGCTAAGCTTTTCCATCATAAGATTCATTACAGCACTGGTATATTCTTTCATATTTTTTATCTGGTATGGGGCAATGGCGGTATTGTTTTCTTCGAACTCCTGTACCTGTTTTTCTCTTTCCAGTTTTAGTCCCAGCGTTTCATAGTTATATTTTACGTTTTGAGATGTAAGCGGGTTACCGCCATCTACACAAGTATCAAACATGTTTATGGGATAATTGCATAGCATGCCGCCATCTACATACAGGTCATATTTTGATACATTTCTTTTAGTAGAAACTTCATTACCGGTGCTATCAATTGCTACCGGTTTAAAATAAAATGGGATGCATCCGCTTATGTGAACCGCGGTTTTCAATTGCATCTGGGGCCATGTTTGCCAGGATAAAATTTCCAGTTGTTGCCGCGTAATATTTGTGCCCGTACAATAAAAATCTTTAAATAAATTGTTTTGCAAATGAGCTTTGTGCAAGTCATAAAAGGTACTGTTGGCATTTCCTGTTTTATATTCAATCAACTCGCCCAGCCATTTTTCAAACTTATCACCTTTAAAAAGGCCATACTCTTTTTTTATCCTTTTTATCTTTCCAAAAATATCTTTACCATCATTAAATTGCTGGATTTTTAAATTCTGTAGAATAGAATCGATTTCGGTTGAATTATACCCTAACGAAATCATAAGGCCAGCAATGGCGCCGGCGGATGAGCCTGCAACTCTTTCAATATTTTGTAAAATATCTTTTTGCTCCAATACTTCCAGGGCACCCGCATAAGCAAGCCCCCGAACACCTCCGCCCTCAAGAGCCAGGTTCTTATAATTATATTTTGCTTGTGAAAAAAGCGTAGCGGGTAACAGGAATAAAAGGAGGAAATACGTTTTCATTTTTGGAATTACAGCAAGTTACGAAGGGCGCATCAGGCTATTTAGTAAAAAACGTTAAAAGAAAATTTACTCCCAAATATTATTTATAATTAATTCTATTTTACAACCATTATCTAAAGAGAAGATAAAAGGTGTATCCTCAGGATTTCTTTGAAGGATATATTTTGAATTTTCTAAAAGATAGATTTCTGCTTCATTATTTTCCCCGTCTACAATCATATAATATTTCATTCCAAAATTTTCATAGAGTGCAAATTTTGTGTGCCTGTCTTTTAAGGTTGTTACCGGAGATAAAATTTCAACAACTAACACGGCAGGGAAATCAAGGAATTTTTTACTGATGGGTTTACAAACTATTGAGCAATCCGGTTGAAGAATAGTATCATTTTCTATTAAAACATCAATAAAGTCATACACTTTGCAGTGCTTACAATTTGATTTTTTTATAGCTGTTCTCAATTCCGAAATAATATTTGCTACCAGCCATTGGTGGCGGGGCGTTGGAGCGGGACTCATTGCAAACGGAATTCCATCGATCACTTCCCATCTGCCTTCCCAATTACAATAATCTGAATAAGTATAATGTGGTAAAAGTCTAAAGCCACCCATAACTACAAAGATACTTTTTATGTTAAAGCCAATAACACCTGCCATGCTTCATTTACCTTTCCTTCATCAAGCAAATTTGCGGCATATAAATGCAATTCTTTTTCCATTTCTTCAGGCTCAACAGAATAGTATTGAAAAATGTGTTTTAGTTTTTCATCGTCAAATGAAGGATCAATATCCGGCATGTCAGTTATATTGGCTAATTGTCCCAAATGATTTCCTGTTAATAGCTTACTGTTTTTTATTGAAACAGGAAGTGAGTCAATGCCGATCCCTAATTCAATATTTGGCTTCTTTACTTCAAAAATATTATTTGCATTTACCCTTCCATACCAGCTGCCTCCAAGACGGGCCACCAAGTCAAGTTTGCGTTGATCGATCCTGCCACTTTCATCAAGTATATTTTCATACATGTGTATTATGATCACTTCTGCAATTATAAGGTTTCCGGCACCGCCTTCAGTTCCGAGGGGCTTTACCTCGAGTACCTTGCATTCCATTTGCACAGGACTTTCTTTAACACGTGGTGGTTTTATTAATTTTGAAGGTTCCTTTGTAAGTCCGGCTTTTTTGAATTCGTCTACACCTTTTGGATACTCACAACTGCTGAGGCTTACCTGTTGAACCATATCGTAGCTTACAATATTTACGGCTACTTCAGGCACTTCGAGAATATTTTGCAACGTGTGTTTTGTTGTATTATTTCTTACCCGGCGTGAGGTAGAAAAAACTATAACCGGCGGATTTGTGCTGAACAGGTTAAAAAAACTGAAAGGGCTAAGGTTCACGTTCCCTTCTTTATCAACTGTACTGGCAAAACAAATTGGCCGGGGTGCAATTGCATGGTGAAGAAAACTTGAAACCTCTGAAGTTTTAAGATCTTTTAATAAAAGCGATTTATACATACACGGTCAAATATTTTTTTTCAATGCCAGGATCGAAAAGTCACTTTCATCTTTTACAATGGTGTTTTTTAATTTGCCAAGGCATTCAATTTCCATTTCAACTTCATCTCCTTCCTGCAGCCATTGTTCCTTATATTCCGGATCGTTTAGTTTTCCTGTACCGTTAAGTTCAAGAAAACAGCCGGTACCAACTGTTCCACTACCTATTACATCTCCGGGGTAAAGTTGCACACCATAGCTGGCACGTTCTATAATTTCTGCAAATGTCCAATCCATATCACCAAGATTACCTTCGCTTACCTGCACTCCATTGACCCGGCATTTCATGCCCAGGTTAAAAGAATTACCTGTGTGGTTTTCTTTAGGAGCAATTAAGTAATCTTCCAATTCATCGGGAGTTACTAACATAGGCCCTGTTACTGTGCAGAAATCTTTTCCTTTTGAGGGGCCAAGGTTCAATTTCATTTCTTCCATTTGCAATCCCCTGGCACTAATATCATTCATAATCATGTAGCCACCGATATATTCATTGGCTTCTTCTGCTTTGATATTTTTTCCCGGCTTACAAATAATTATGGCGGCTTCCAGTTCAAAATCAAGTTTATAAAAATGATCAGGCATGCATGCAATTTCACCTGGTCCTTGTATGCCATTATGATTTGTAAAATAAAAAACAGGAAACTGATCATATTCAGGTATCATGTCAACTTTGCGATTTCGTCTTGCTGAGGCCACATGCTGCCTGAATGCATAAGCATCACGGCAACTGGTTGGATTTGGAAGCGGTGCAAGTATTTCAACATCCTCTATAGGTATGCCGGTAAATTTTTTGTTGCCCTCAACCAAAGCCCGGTTAATCGAATGAGCCATCGGAAATATATCTTCCCAAAAGTTTAAAAACATCGTCATTGTTACGGGCATTTCAGGGTGCAGCCTGTCACTATCATATAGCATGCCATCAACCAGGAAGGCCAGTTGAGCATGATCTTCTTTTAAATACGAAACTAATTTCATTAATAATAATTTTCCATGAAGGCGCAAGTTAAATTTATTTAGTTATCTGGTTGAATTACATACATTATAAATAGCACCAGGTTTTTTTTAAAAAATTGAACCACCGTTTTTTATAATTTTTTTAATTTTGTATAAAGGAAATCCTGCATATGAAATTTGAAAAGATCCGCAATAAAGGCCAGGCTCAAATATTCAGGAATCAATATCTTGAATACATGACTAAAACTCATCCAATAGTTATATGGGGAATGTATTTGCCCGTTATTATCTACTTACCTTATTACGCGAATTCACGGATTAATTTGCCGGCTCTACTGGTAATATTACTTTTTGCCGCTGGTGTGTTTTTTTGGACTTTTTTTGAATACCTGATGCATCGCTTTGTTTTTCATTGGGTAGCCAATAGCCCGCGTACTCAAAAAATGATTTACGTTTTGCACGGGAATCACCACGAATTTCCCAGGGATCGCCAGCGCTTATTTATGCCTCCGGTTCCCAGTCTTATTATTGCTTCTTTTGTATTCGTGGTTATGTTTAGCCTGATGGAAAAATATGTGTTTGTTTTCTTCCCGGGTTTTTTATTAGGATATCTTTTGTACGGCAGTATGCATTACGCTATTCATGCCTGGCATCCCCCATTTAAATGGATGAAGCCTATCTGGAGGAATCATCACCTGCATCATTATAAAAGTGATGAACAGGGATTCGGTGTGAGTATTCATTTATGGGATAAAGTTTTCGGGACTGATTTTGATTTGAAAAAGGAAAAAGAAGATGCTGAAGCTGTGCGAAACCTTATGTTTTAATCACCAGCTATCCTCGGCACCAGCAGGCCTGTTACCTGAAAATTTATTTCTCGTATCGATTTTTTGAAGCATTCTTTGTATAATAAGGTCTGCTATAACAGCAGCAGAATCCGCATTGGCATTTTGCACTAAATGTTGTTTCAGTTTTTTTTCATCTACATCTATTTTGTAAAGTAGTTGTACCAGGGAAGAAAAGTCACTATTAATAAGTTCATTAATCAGCGTTTGTAAACCTCCCCGCATTGACTCATAATTTTTTTCGTCAATACTATTATAGAGTGATTGAATTTTACTGGTTAGCGATGCTTTATTTGAAGACGACATGTTTTAATATTTTTCCAAAACCCCCAAGCCAAATAATGCAAAGTCATATTTAACAGGGTCATCTTTATCGAACTTTTTTAATTCATCCGTAAGTTCCGTAGCTGCCTGCCAATCAACAATTTTTCTTTTCAATAAATTGAAGTGCCTGGCAACCCTCGCGACATGCACATCAATGGGACAAATTAATTCAGATGGTTGAACTTTTTTCCAGATTCCAAAGTCGACGCCTTTGTTATCATTGCGTACCATCCACCTCATGTACATATTTAATCTTTTGCAACTGGAGTTCTTTTTTGGCGAAGCGATATGCTTTTTTGTTCTAGCAGGCACATATTCCAATGAAAAAAAATATTCATAAAAATAATTCAAAGCCGCTTCAATTTTATTACCGCGTTGATTGAGCGTTTCATCATTAAAGAAGGCATTTTCTAAAGATGCATGACTTGTATAATGATCTTTAAAGAAAGATATGAAATAAAGAAGATCGGTATCATTAAACGTGCGGTGGCAAAATCCTTCAAGGCTTTTGAGATCAGCATCTTTATGATTTATACAAAAATCATATGGTGCATTATCCATTCTCTGCAAGAGCTCTTTACATTTATTGATGATAGTTTTTCTTATGCCCCAGGCAAATATTGCCGCAAAGAAACCAGCAATTTCTATGTCTTGTTTTTTAGAAAATAAATGAGGTATACAAACAGGGTCATCGTGTATAAAGTTTGGATTGTTAAATTCAAGCACTTTAACGTTGAGAAATTGTTTTAATTCAATCGTTTTCAAATTAGAAATTAAATACTAAAGTTATACAACATATTACCCGATGGCATTGCTTAAATCTTCAATCAAATCATCCACATCCTCGATCCCTACACTCAATCTTATTAATGAATTAACCAGGCCGGTCTTTAGCCGCTCTTCAAGTGGAATACTTGCGTGAGTCATGCTGGCAGGATGTCCTATAAGGCTTTCAACGCCTCCAAGGCTTTCAGCTAATGAAAATAATTTTGTGTTGGAAAGTACTTTTGTTGCAGCTTCCATGCTATCGTCTTTAAGGGTAAAGCTCATCATTCCTCCAAAGCCACGCATTTGCTTTTTTGCAATAGAATGGTTGGGATGATCTTCAAATCCACACCAGAGTACTTTATCAATCTTGGGATTTTTTCTCAGCCAATTTGCAATTTTTTCGCCGTTCTCACAATGTCTTTGCATACGCACATGTAAGGTTTTTAATCCTCTCAAAACCAAAAAACAGTCTTGAGGACCTGGTACTGCACCCGTGCTATTTTGAATAAAGGATAATTTTTCATTTAATGTTTCATCATTCATCATTATACAACCATGAACAACATCACTATGGCCGCCTAAATATTTTGTTGCTGAATGCAGAACAAGATCGGCTCCCTGGTCCAGGGGATTTTGTAAATAAGGAGAAGCAAAAGTGTTATCAACACACAAAAGGATACTGTGTTGCTTTGCTATCGCCGCCACCGCCTCAATATCGGTAATATTCATCATTGGGTTAGTGGGTGTTTCTGTCCAGATGAGCTTAGTGTTACTATTTACATACTTGTTAATTTCCGTAGCATCCTGCATATTTATGAAATGAAACTTCAGCCCATATTTTTCAAAAATTTTGGTAAACATCCTATATGTGCCCCCATACATATCATTCGCTGCGATTACTTCATCACCGGGGCTTAGCAATTTAATTACCGCATCTGTAGCAGCACTGCCGCTTGCAAAACACAAACCATATTTGCCGTTTTCAATAGCCGCTAATGAACGTTGTAATGCATCCCGGGTTGGATTTTGCGTTCTTGCATATTCATAACCCTTATGGTTGCCCGGACTTTCCTGTACATAAGTCGAGGTTTGATAGATTGGCGTCATTATAGCACCGGTAGAAGGATCAGGCTCAATTCCGGCATGTATGAGTTTGGTTGCAAGTTTCAAAATGATTGTGGATTTATTCCCGAAAGTAATACGGGATGTTAATAATATATTCTCTGAAATTTCAATTGATCTTTTCGATATTGAATGTTAAAATTCAACTGGTAGGGAAACTTTTACATTTTCCCAAAACATATCCATGTCTGCACCCTTCGTAGTTTTATCAAAAACAATAGTCATTGCTTCCGTATTCTCTGACCTGGTAACGGGAAGGTCCACACGTAGCACATCTTTTGCCTGGTCATATTTGAAGCTTCCCCAAATATCAGTTTCATTATTTACTATGAGTGTCCATTTGTCAGCATATGGTATCGTATAAAGTGTGTAACGTCCCTTCTTTATTTTTTTGCCGTTTATTCTTACATCTCTGAAAAATTCTATTTCAGTCGCCTCGTTGGCACCCAATCTCCACACTTTACCAAATTCCTGGAGTTCACCAAAAACCTTGCGTCCATTTAGTTGCGGCCTGCTATAAATAACACGCATTACCAAAGGTTCCGTTACTTTATCCTGGATCTTAAGTATGGGGTAGTTGTTTGGATAATAGCTTACGTCCATTGGAGACTTATCAAGCGCCGGAAGTTGCAACGAATTCATTTGCGCAGAAGACTGGAAATTGGCAGCAACAATAAGAAATACTACAAATATTGTTTTCATTTTTTTCATGATTTGCAAATATAGAGGAATTAACCAGCCATAAGGTTGCTTAGACTTTGAATGGCAAATCTTTTTATTTCAGGAAAAAACTCATTGTAACATTTCTCGAAATCGTCATAATGTTTGTTGAATATTTGAAATGCAATATCTGACTCGTTAAGATACGCGGCCCTGTAAGCCATGCCTGCAAAGCTCTTTTGAATACCTTCTTTTTGCCTGTAATTATACAGCCAGTTGTGTGTTTTCATGTGAGGAAACATGATTTGAAAACGAGGAGGAAACCAACAAGCATCTTTTTCAAGTAAATCGTAAACTAGGAGTGAAAATCTTTCAAGCCCTCCATAAATTAAATATTGGTCAGTATCGCAGGCAAGAAAGTGATCGTAAACCACATCGACAAATGCACCGGAATACAAACGATATTGGGGGCGAAAAAAAGTTTTTGCCCTGGAAGTGGCGGCGTGTACATCGGTAAAATTATCGATCAACCTGTGCAATTGGATTCCCAATTGAATACCTGCCGGATAATCATATTTCTTTTTACCTTTTACAAAGTCACTTATAATATTTCCTGTGAGAATTTCAGGTTCATTGAAAGAAAGGTAAGCATGTGCCAGGAAGTTCATTTGTAAAATTAACTTCAAATAACCACTTTGATATTATGGATCAGCCAACATTAAGTTGGCATATATTTTTCTTTATTAATAGTATCACCAAAATAATTTATTATGGCAGACAAAAAAAAAGTTTCGCAACCTTCCCAGGGAACAGAAGACTTGGGAACAGAAACCAATACTGAAGTAGTGGGAAGGCCATCGGCAGGAACCGATACGCAACTTCACCTTGCCGCAAAAAGCGGTAAAAAGAGTAAGGCAGGCAAAGGAAATGAAGATGTAAATGACGATAAGAGAGTCGTGAAAAATAACGGCGATCAAAATAGTTTCCTAACCTCTGATGCAACAGACGAATGATTTGCTTTTTATCTCTAAACCGGGCAGGCGCAATGCCTGCTTTTTTTGTGTAGATTTTTTTCCTCAAAAAAATTGCATTCAATTGAGGAGCCATTATTAAAGGAAAAAAAATTATATGAGTGTTGCTTCAGCAGAGATTCCCCAGCTTTCTAAAACGAAATTGAAAAGTATCATAAGAGACGAAGAAAAAACTGCTAGGGCGGCTAACCTTATTTATGTTACCGATAAGGAGCCCGGCATTGAAAGAAAGAAGAAGAACAAGAAATTTGAATACTATTTTAATGGTGAAAAAATTAAAGACGATGAAGAGCTTCTTCGCATTATACATCTTGTTCTTCCGCCGGCATGGACAAAAGTCTGGATTTGTAAAAAGCAAAACGGGCACTTGCAGGCTACCGGTTATGATACAAAGGACAGGAAGCAATATAAATACCATCATCACTGGAATTCCCTACGTAACCATACAAAATATTACAGGCTTATTGATTTTGGAAATGTGCTTCCATCAATTAGACAACAACTGGAAAAAGATTTGAAGCGTGAGGGTTTACCTCTTAAAAAAGTTCTTGCCGCGGTAGTATCTTTAATGGAGCGCACAAATATAAGAATTGGTAATACGTATTACGAAAAGGAGTATGGCTCTTTCGGCCTAACAACTCTAAAGGATAAACATGTCAAGTTTAACGGTAATTCTGTGGATTTTGCTTTTATAGGAAAGAAAGGAGTTTCTCATAGTATAACTTTAAAAAATAAAAAGCTTGCGGTAATAATCAAAAAATGCAGGGATGTTCCCGGCAAAGAATTGTTCCAGTTTTATGATGAAGATGATAGCAGGCGCTCTATTGATTCAGGGCTGGTTAATAATTATATAAGAGCAATAAGCGGTGGAGATTTTACTGCAAAAGATTTCCGTACATGGGCGGGTACAGTGCAGGCTTTTCTTGCTTTAAAATCTACTGGTTGCTGCGATACGCAGGCTGAAACGAAGAGGAGAATGGTTGAGGCACTCGATGTTGTGTCAGAGCAGCTAGGCAATACAAGAACTGTGTGTAAAAAATATTATGTTCATCCATTGATACTCTCTCTTTACGAAAGTAAAAGGCTTGAAAAATATATCGCTGAATTGGATAGCATTGAAAAGAATGGCAAAAAATATGACCTAACTCCTGAGGAGAAAGTGGTGATGAAAATTTTGGAATCAAATTAATAACATAATTCAGTATCTTGAAAACTTATGTTTTCAATACAAAGAAAAGAAGAGAACGGTTTTAAAAAAATTATCCTTCAGGATGAACAGTCTAAAACCTATGCTGAAATTATTCCTTCCTGTGGTGCTATTCTTCATGCCTTTGTTGCAGATAATAAAGGTGAGATGGTGAATGTGATCGAAAGCTATATTGATGGTGATGATTTTAAAAAGAATCTTTTGAAAAGTTTTTTAGGCAGTAAGCTTTCTCCGTTTGTATGCCGTATCTATAAGGGCGAATACCATTTTGCAGAAAATAATTATAAACTGGAAAAATTTTATTTGGGGAATAGTGCAATTCATGGTAAGCTTAGTGAGAAAGAGTTTGTAGTAACTGCTGAAAGTGAGAATGAAGAGCATGCCTCTGTTACCATGATTTATAAATACAGGAATGAAGACAAAGGCTACCCTTTTAATTACGATTGTATTGTCACCTGGCAATTGGAAAAAGATAACATGCTTTCCGTCACTACAGAATCGATCAATAAAGATGAAGGCTTAATTCCTATCCAGGATGGATGGCACCCTTATTTTACCGTGGGAGATACTCTCGACGAAATGCAATTAGAATTTCAATCGGAAGAAATGGTGGAGTTTAATGAAGAATTAGTTCCTACAAAAAAGCTTATTCCTTATCATGATTTCAACTCCATAAAAACGATTGGAACAACTTTCTTTGATAACTGCTATACTTTAAGGATGGGAACCTGCCAACCCTTGTGCGTTCTCCGAAATCCTGACAAAGGATTTGAGGTTGAGATACACCCCGGTAGTTCTTATCCTTATTTGCAAATTTTCACACCACCCCATCGTAAGAGCATTGCGATAGAAAACATAAGCGGGCCGCCGGATGCATTTAATAACGGAATGGGATTCATCACCCTTGAGCCCGGAGCATCAGCGTTATTTAAAACTGCTTATAAGATCACAATTTTGTAACAATGATACCAGCCCCGCGGATAAGCTGAATATTCGCAGGTTTATTCGTATGATACCTTGGCTTATACCTTCACATAAATTTTCTTCTTATCCATCCACCAAACTATCAGCCAGTAAAAAGTGATCATACAAAGTGCATATAGGAGCGAGCCATTATTTAAATTAGAAGGAAAAATGGGTTTGCATATATGTTCATAAAACCACCCAAATGGTGAAAGATAAATTGGCATTCCCATAGCATCGGTTGATGATGGAATTCTTATGAGCCCAAGCAGTCGTGGCAATATACCACTCAGCATAAAAATGAATAATGGGTTTTTGCCAAACACATCAAAAAATTTACTCCACCAGCCGGTGTGCTTTTTAAATTCTATCATGTAGATCATTACCGCAAGGATAATCATTGCAAGGCCCGTAGTATAGACTGTATAAGAGCTTGTCCATATTTTTTTATTTAGCGGGAAAACCATATCCCATGCATAGCCTGCAAAAAGAAGCACGGCTCCTGCAACAAATAATCCATTCACCATCTCCGGCGTTTTTCCTTTTTTAATAATATAATCCCCGCATAGGTATCCAAATATTACCTGCACAATAGAACCAAATAAACTCATGAAACCTTCGGGATCGAATACCACTGAGTGCCCGTCGCGTATCTCGCCATGATACATGTGAGATTCACCTAATATTGCTTTGTCTACATTAGTCCCAAACCATCCCGATAAACTGAAAGGGTCTGAAGGATTGCCGGCAACACATAAAAACCAGTAGCCCAAAAGAATTACCCCAGCTGCAACAAATGCCCCGCGGATCTTTAAAAAGTAAATAATTATGGAAGCGAAAAAATAAGCTAATGCGATGCGTTGCAATACACCCAATATCCTCACACCTGCAGGCTGCCCATCGGCATTAATGTAACTCCATTGTTTAAAAACAAGATGATCATTTTCCCATCTTACAAAAGGCATCCAGTTAAGAAAAAGTCCTATAAGAAAAATGATAAGAGTTCTTTTAATAATTTTTTCCCAAAATACTGAAGGCCCGGCTACCTCTAGCCTTGGTATTACAAAAGCCAATGCATTGCCTACGGCAAAAAGAAAGAATGGAAACACAATATCCGTAGGTGTAACGCCGTGCCATAGCGAATGATCCAAAGGGGCGTAAATATGTTCCCAGCTTCCGGGATTATTTACCATTATCATAAGACAAACAGTAGCTCCGCGAAAAACATCGAGTGAATAAAAACGTTCCTTCATTGATTTGGATTATTTGTGTAACGAATGTACATAAATGTTTTACCAACTAAACCGTTGAATTGAGCGGGATTTAAAATAAAAAAAGTTTCTTTTATAAGGACAGGCAACCTTCTATTTTCCTCTAGTTTTCATTTATCGGAATTATGCATTATGCTATTGCAGGTTCATGAGAGAACTCACTCTTGAGTGCTTCAGTATTTACGGCCCGGACCTTTGGCTAAACCATTCCCAATTTAATATCTGCCTGGAAGAAATAACAAAGCTGCCTGTTAACAATAATTTCTTTCTTTTCTCCCTTTATGCACTCATATTTCCAACCATATTAGATATAAGGTTGTGCCGTCATAATAATTGAGTAAAGGCTTTAATAAAACAAATTGATATTATTTACCTTTACATAGATAAAAACTATATCATGAATATACAGCATTTGAATTATGTACTCGCCGTAGATACCCACAGGCATTTTGCGAAGGCAGCAGAAAAATGTTT
>JBKJRY010000118.1:0-8609 GCA_046593045.1 Chitinophagaceae bacterium
CTATATATTGGTTCAGCATTTACATCCTGATCATTCCAGTTCTCTGCCGGAAATCCTGCAAAGGGAAACGAAAATGAAGGTGAATGAAATCAGCGATAATGTAAAAGTGCAACCTGATGAAGTTTACATTATCCCGGCAAATAAAATGCTGGTAGCAACTGACGGCGTTCTGCTGTTAAGCCCCAGGCCAAAGGAACAGAAAAATATGCCTATTGATCTTTTTCTTTCATCACTTGCAGAAGTGCACCAGAGCCATGCAATAGGAATTGTATTATCAGGCAATGGTGTAGATGGAACAATAGGACTGGGGAAGATTAAAGACCAGGGAGGAATAACGTTTGCACAGGATCTTGAGAGCGCAACATTTGATTCCATGCCGCAAAATGCTATAAAAGCCGGCGTGGTGGATTTTATACTTGCTCCTGAAAATATGCCCAGGTAATTACTATTGCTAAACGACGCTTTAAATATTATATCTACAAATGAAGATGCAATGCCGGCAAAGTTCTCTGAGGAAGAAGCATTTAAAAATATATTTCAACTTCTTCGCCTGAAGCATGGTGTGGATTTCACGTATTATAAACAAACTACTATACGCAGGCGCATACTTCGCCGAATGGTAATACTTAAACAGGAAAAAATTGTTGAATACCTGCAGTACATTGAAAAGAATAATGTTGAAGTCGATACCCTGTTTCACGATTTGCTGATACCAGTCACCTCTTTTTTTCGCGATCCTGAAATATTTGAGAGCTTATGCAAAACAGTATTACCGGAGCTTGTAGAAAATATCCCGGTAACTACCGGGACTTCGGCAAATCCATTACGAATTTGGATAGTAGGCTGCTCTACGGGCCAGGAAGTTTATTCAATTGCGATTTGCCTTCATGAATACCTGAGTGACAAAGTTTCGCAAATCAAAATACAAATTTTTGCAACTGATATTTCAGAAAAATCTATTGGAAAAGCAAGAAGCGGCCTTTATGATAAAGGTGAGATGGATGGTTTAACTGATGGACAGGTTCAACAATTCTTTACTAAAATAAATGGCACCTACCAGGTAAAAAAAGCCATAAGGGATATGTGTGTTTTTGCCTGCCATAACTTTTTAAAAGATCCGCCTTTTGCTAAAATTGATCTTATCAGTTGCCGCAACGTGCTTATTTACATGGAGCCCTTTTTACAAAAAAAGGCATTTACTACGTTTCATTATTCGCTTAAACCAAAAGGATATTTGTGGCTCGGAAAATCTAAATCGGTCGGAAGCGCCTCAGATTATTTTGTTCCGTTAGGACCAAAGGAAAAGATCTATTCAAGAAAAGCATTTCCGGGAAAATTTATAAATACTGCCTCAACCCACAGCGAAGGAATTCTTAGAGATACAGATTATGGATTACGAAGCAATAAAAAAAGGAAGGACGATTTTCAAAAAGATGCAGATGATATTCTTCTATTAAAATATACCCCGCCCGGTGTAATCGTAAATGACCAGTATGACATTGTACAATTCCGGGGATCGACAGGTGATTTCCTGGAGCCCGCGCCAGGCAAGGCAAGCCTGAATGTGCTTAAGATGGCGCGGGAAGGCTTGTCGTTTGAAATTCGGAATGCTTTGCAAAAAGCAAAAAAGACCAAGGCCTCCGTTAGTAAAGAAAACATTCCGCTTAATAACGGGAAAAAAATAGTAAGCCTCGAAGTAATTCCATTACTCAATAGCGCTGACCTTCATTTTTTAATCCTCTTTAAAGATGCTGCGTTTGCACCAGGTATAACCGGAGCTGGCAAGGATCTGAAAAATTTAGCCGGGTTGACACAACATGAAAACATCCGCATAAAGAAATTAGAAAAAGACCTGGTCAATTTGCGGGAAGACATGCGAAGCATTACTGAAGACCAGGAAGCTGCAAACGAAGAGCTGCAAAGTGCTAATGAAGAGCTGCTGAGTGGAAGTGAAGAATTGCAAAGCCTTAATGAAGAATTGGAAACGGGCAAAGAAGAATCACAAAGCACCAATGAGGAATTGGTAACAGTAAACCAGGAGTTATTTGATCGCAATGAGCAGTATAACGAAGCCAGGATATATGCAGAAGCGATTGTTTCCACCATACACGAGCCACTCATCGTGATTGATAGAGGGTTCAGGATAAAAAGCGCCAACCAATCTTTTTATAAAAACTTTTCCATAAGTGAGCAAGATACTATTGGCAAAACGCTGTTTGAGTTGCAGAATAATGGGTGGGATATACCAGGACTGCGAAGGCAGCTTTTAAAAATTCAATCGGAAAATGAAAAGCTTATAAGCTGGGAGGATACGTACACATTTCCCTTAGTAGGAAAACGAACCATTTGTTTTAACGCACAGCCTGTGCAAAAAGAAAATGGCGAGGGCCTAATATTGCTAGCCATGGAAGACATTACACACCGGGCTCATATTCAACTTGAGCGTAACGAACTCTTGCACAGGTTTCAAAATTTGGTGGAAAAGGCCCCCGTAGCAATTTGCTTATTGCGTGGAAAAGATTATGTGATAGAAGTGATAAATGAAGGAATGTTTGAAATGTGGGACAGAACATTGGAAGAGGTATTAAATAAACCTGCTTTTGATGTGCTTACTGAACTCAGGGACCAAGGATTTAAAGAATTGCTGGACAATGTTTATAATACAGGTGAACGTTTAATAATGCAGGAAATTCCTATTAATTTAAAACGCAAAGGAAAGCTTGAAAATGTTTTTGTGAAATTTGTGTACGAGCCTTTACGGGAACCTGATGGAACAATTTCGGGAATAATGGCATTGGCGCATGAAATTACAGAGCAGGTCCTTTCACGAAAAAAAATTGAAGAGAGTGAATACCGTTATCATAACCTTGTTCATACCTCTGCTTCACTTATTTTAATATTGAAAGGAGAAGACCTGGTGATCTCTGTAGCTAACGATTCTATGTTACAATCATTGGGCAAGGGAAAAGATTTGATTGGAAAACCACTGCTAACTGTTCTACCCGAAATTATTGAACAGGGATTGGGCGATTTATTACACAACGTTTTCACAACCGGGGAAAGCAGTTACGGATATGAAGTTCCCGTGTATATAATGCGCAATGGCAAAATGGAATTATCTTATTATACTTATGTGTACGCGGCGCAACGGGATTTGATTGGCGAAATAGATGGGGTTTCAGTAATAGCGACTGAAGTAACCCCGCAAGCTGAATTCAATAAAAAAATAAAAGAAAGTGAAGCACATTTCCGCCAGGTAGCTGAACTAATGCCCACCAAAATAACAAATGCGGACGCGGCTGGCGGTGTAACTTATTATAATAAAAATTGGCTGGATTTTGCAGGAATGGATTTTGAAAAATTAAAAGATTTTGGATACCATAGTATAATGCATCCTGGTGAGTTGGAAGAATTTAAAAAACGCTTTCAGATAGCTTTCGAAACCGGAACTGATTTAGAAATGGAAATGCGGTTTATGAATAAAGATGGTGAATATATATGGCATTTGAATCGTGCCTCACCAGTGAAAGATGAGAGTGGACAAGTAAAAATGTGGATAGGCGCTACCACGGATATACATAACCAAAAAACCAAGGAAGACACGAAAGATGAATTTATAAGCATCGCCAGCCATGAATTGAAAACACCGCTAACTATCGCTAAAGCTTACATAGACCTGCTGCAGATTAATTTACAAAAAACTAGTAAGGAAGACTATAACTATGCACAAAAAGCCGCTGAGTCTATAGATAGGTTAAACGGCCTCATAGGAGAGTTGCTCGATGTAAGTAAAATACAAAATGGCAAGCTTGGCCTCAAAATCACCGAATTTGATTTTAATGAAATGATTTCTACTGCGATAGAAGGAATACAATATGCTTCGCCCAACCATACAATACACAGGTCCGGAATAATAAAACCATTGGTGAAACGAGATAAAGAAAGATTGCAACAGGTAGTTATCAACTTATTGTCGAACGCTGTTAAGTATTCACCGAACGCCAATGTAGTTGATATACATATAGCAGAGAAAAACGGAGAGGTAACAGTTGCGATAAAAGACAAAGGCATTGGTATTAGTAAAGAAAATGTGGGAAAAATATTTGAACGATATTACCGGGAAGAAGGAAGAGCCACTCATTTCCAGGGCCTCGGCATCGGGCTCTATATTTCTTATGAAATTGTTCAACGGCACAACGGCACCCTATGGGTAGAAAGTAAGCTTCACAAAGGCAGCACTTTCTATTTTAAAGTGCCGATAAATTATGAAGCGAAAAAGTTATGAAGAAATGTGTTTTAATTTTTGATGACGACATAGAAATGTTAGCGGTTTCTAAAATAATATTAGAAAGACAAAATTACCGGGTAGAAACCAGGGTTTGCTGCGATGATATTATTAAAGATATCGCAGAAGTTAACCCCGGCATGATCTTGATGGATTTGCGGATTCCGAAAATAGGCGGAGAGCAGGCAACCAGGCTGGCAAAGAGTGAAAAAGCGACTAAGGATATTCCTATAATTATTTTTCAGCCAATACAGAAATTGAGCATGCAAGTGAAAGAGCGAATGCAGATGGGTTTTTGAAGAAACCCTTTCATGTCAGCGAGCTCCTGGATATAGTTGCCGCCAATACTACCAGGGTGAGTGTATAAAAATTCCAGATGATGTTGGCCGTTGCTAGCCTTGTTTCGGACACCTCTTCTAGTCCTCGTTTGTAACGAGGACTAATGCTATACTAAAAAGCAAACTCAATTTTTACAAGACCTTTCCGTCCCTGGCAATCTTTTGCAGTGCACACTAATAATTAGCTTTTGTATTTAAAGTAAACTTTAAAAGTTGATCCTTTACCGGGAGTACTTTCTAATTCAATTTTGCCATGATTATTTTTCAACATTCTGCTTACAATATATAATCCCATCCCGGTACCATCTATTTTGGTTTTACCTTTTATTCTTGAGAATTTTTTAAAGATCATTTTGTGATCTTTTTTATCAATGCCTACGCCATTATCCTGTATGCTGAGCAGCACATAGTCCTTCAACTTTTGTGTTTTAATTAATATTTTTATAGGCTTATCAGGCTTTTTATATTTGATAGCATTATTTAAAAGATTATAAACAATGCTTCTTAAATTCTTTTTTGGAAAAAGTATTTCTGATGTTTTAAATTGGGTGTTAATAGTAACTCCTTTATTATGTATCCGGTCTCGTAATGCAAGTATTACATCGTGGCAAATGCTTTCTATATTCAGCCGTTCATTTTGAAGTGACCGCCGGGTTTCACTTTTAATGTGCTCAGTAAAATCATCCAGCATTATTTTCATGTTTGTCGCAGCCCGTTTAAGCGTTTCAATTCCTTTTGTAAACTGTTCAGCATTATTACTGGTATGGGCGTGCGTCAATAAATCTGCGACTAGTACAACAGTTGAAAGCGGCTGCTTTATATCATGAGACACAGCATAAATGAAAGTTTCATGGTCCGCATTTAATTTTTCGAGTTCTTTTAAAGTAGCAATACGGTTAGTTATATCCACAAAAGTAATGATGACTCCGTTGGTCCTGTTTTCTTTGCGAATAATGTAAGGCAATATATTCATCTGGAACCACCTGTTATCAGTTGTCTGCACCTCCTTTTCAAATGTTTTACAACTCTTTATTACTTCTGTTATATTTTCAATAAGGGTGGGGTATTTAATATTGTCAACCACATGGTGAATGTCCCTGTCAATATCAGCATTAGTAAGGGCAAATTGCTTCATTGCGGGCGGCGTAAATTTTCGCAATATAAAATCTGCATCTACAAATAGCTGGGGAATGATAGTGTTGGCAAAGTAATTCTCTAAATCTTCATTTAGCTCACGCAGTTGCGGCTTTGATGGATTTGCTATTGGCTTTGGCATAAAATAATGGATTTCGTTTGAAAGGTAGACAAAGTAAAGCCTTTATTGAGATATAGAAACAATCAAATAGTTTCTATTCATTATAATCATCCGAAGTAACTGTTATATAGAAAACCTTGTCTTTTTCAAAAAGAAATTTCGTCCGTCAAACGCATGTTGATAAAATGGAGGAAGTATTGTTTGCTTCTCAAAAGATAGCATGACCTCAATGGTTTTTTAAAAACTGTGAGGTTTAGATTTAAAAATTTGAGCGACAATTAATTTTCTTTCTGTTTTATCGATTTCAATAATTTGCCTGTTTGCAAACCCGATACTCCAAACCAACAGGCTTTGTTTTTTTGAATCATACTCTTTATAGTGTTGAAAGATTTCTAAAAAAGTTTTAATTAAAATTACCTCGCTTTGTTTTTCATTTTTTGTAATTGATAAAATATAACCAAATAGTACGGCTGCATATTCATCATAAAAAAAGCCGAACGCCTCAATTGGTTTATAAGAAAACATTCGCATTAGCTGCTGTTCATCAATCCATTTTTTTTGCTTTTCCCATGGCTTCATCTTAAACACACGAACGTTGCTGGGAAGTAGGTAACTAAAGAATTTTGCAAAGGTAATATCAAATACTGGTCAGAAAGGCCCCGCCTGGGAAAGGGGACTTCTTTCGCCAAATAATAAGCTCCCAATCCTCACCATATTACTCCCTTCTTCAATTGCAATTTTGTAATCGGCGCTCATCCCCATACTTAGGATTGAGAATTGAAAATTAACGGATGTATGTTTTGAATATTTTTCGAATAAAGATTTCAATAATAAAAATTCACTATTTACCTTCTCCACATCATCTGTAAATGATGCCATACCCATCAGGCCGCGTACACCCACATTTGGATAATTGGAGCTAGTAGTAAAATTGTTGGTAATTAATTCATCTAATTCTGATTCATCCAAACCAAATTTCGTTTCTTCCCTTGCAATGTGCACCTGTAAAAGACAATCAATTACGCGATTGTTTTTAATGCCCTGCTTATTGATTTCTTTTAAAAGTTTAAGGCTGTCTACGCTATGTATGAGGTGTACAAAAGGGGCAATAAATTTTACTTTATTAGATTGAAGATGGCCTATGTAATGCCAACGGATATCTTTTGGTAATTCCTCATATTTATCAGTTAATTCCTGAACATAATTCTCGCCAAAATCGCGTTGGCCGAGATCGTATAACTCCAATATTTCTTTTGATGATTTTGTTTTAGAGACGGCAACGAGAGAAACTTTTTTACTACTGAGCTCTTCAGTGACCTTCTTAAATGCTTCTGTGTGTATAGCCATATTTATTCAGAAATCTTACAATACGCATAAAAATTAATAGAGAGCAACTATTTTAGAATACTCCTGCTTATGACAATCCTCTGTATTTCACTTGTACCTTCATAGATCTGCGTGATCTTGGCATCACGCATCATTCTTTCTACATGATATTCTTTTACGTATCCATATCCTCCGTGTATCTGAATTGCTTCTGTTGTGGTCCACATGGCAGTTTCACTGGCAAATACTTTCGCCATAGCTGCACTTTCGGTATAATCAATCCCTTTATCTTTTTGCCACGCAGCCCTGAAACATAATAAGCGTGCAGCTTCTATGCGGGTTGCCATATCCGCAAGTTTGAACTGGATTATTTGGTGATCCTTTATTTTTTTACCAAAAGCCTGCCTTTCTTTGGAATAAGCCACTGATCTTTCGTAAGCTCCGGAAGCGAGCCCCAATGCCTGTGAAGCAATACCAATACGGCCACCGGAAAGGGTCATCATTGCAAATTTAAATCCAAAGCCATCTTTTCCAATGCGGTTTTCTTTGGGCACTTTTACATCGGTAAACGAAATACTATGTGTGTCGCTTCCCCGGATTCCTAATTTATTTTCTTTGGCCCCAACGGTTACTCCCGGCCAGTTTTTTTCTACGATGAAAACATTTATTCCACGGCTTCTTTTGCTTACATCAGTCTGTGCGAAAACCAAATAGCAGGAAGCTGAATTCCCATTTGTAATCCAGTTTTTAACTCCGTTTATTAAATAATGATCATCTTTTTCTTCAGCAATAGTTCGTTGGGAAGTAGCATCACTTCCCGCTTCCGGCTCGCTAAGCAGGAAAGCGCCAATATATAACTCACCGTCTTTTTTACCCTGCGCCAGGGGGATTAAATATTTTTTCTTTTGTTCTTCGTTTCCGAACGCTTCAATCCCAAAACAAACAAGGCTATTATTCACACTCATGCATACACATGTGCTGGCGTCTACCTTACTTATTTCTTCCATGGCAATTACGTAACTTATGGCATCAAGCCCTGAGCCACCATAATCGGGACTTATCATCATCCCCATAAAACCAAGGTCCGCTAATTTCATAACCTGTTCATGCGGAAATTTTTGAAGTTCGTCTCTTTCAATTACCCCGGGAAGACATTCATTGTTTGCAAAATCACGTGCGGCTTGCCTGATCATCAATTGTTCTTCTGTGAGCTTAAATTCCATAAAGTCAAATTATGGTTGCAAAAGTACGACTTGCCATATTAATCAGAATTTTAATGCGGGACATCTCAGGGCAAACGCATCTAAATATTATTTAGTTTTTTGAATGTGGATAACTAAAAAGATTTTGTTTTTGAGCTATATTTATTCACAGTGGTGTTTTATGTAAAAAGAATTAAGCAAAT
>JBKJRY010000146.1:0-13484 GCA_046593045.1 Chitinophagaceae bacterium
TGTTGAAGGCATTAGAATTTGGGTTTAGCATACAAATTTCTAATGCCTTTTTTATTTTTATCCTAACTTAGTTTTCCACTTTTCCACATTCTAAAACTTACCGAAGTATTGCTACAATGAGAGTTTACTTTTATACGAACGGGAGAACATTCCAGATTTTTATAAAAAAATATTTATTTTGTTTTCCTGAATAAAATAATAGTTTCTTCAAAGTAAAACTCCTCGTATGGGTAATAAAGATAAAAGAGTTGATGAATACATTTCAAAATCTGCAGACTTTGCGAAGCCAATCCTTATTCATTTAAAAACCCTTGTTCATACGGCTTGCCCCAATGTGCAGGAAACCATCAAATGGGGAATGCCATTTTTTGATTACAAGGGACCATTATGCAATTTGGCCTCTTTTAAACAGCACTGTGCATTTGGTTTTTGGAAAACTGCCTTAATGAAAGATGCTAAAGATATGATTGGAAAAAATGAATATGCAATGGGGCATCTCGGTAAGATTACCAGCTTAAAAGACCTTCCACCTGATAAAAAAATTACCGCCTGGATAAAAGAAGCTGCAAAATTAAATGACGATAATGTGAAGCTTCCTGAAAGAAAAAAATCAACTGAAAAAAAAGAAATTGAAATACCTGAAGCGTTTCAAAAAGCATTAATTAAAAATAAAAAAGCTGGAGCGACGTTTAATAATTTCAGTCCTTTACATAGATATGAATATCTCGAATGGATGACTGAAGCAAAGACCGGGGAAACAAGAAATAAAAGAATTGCTACAACCATTGAATGGCTCACGAAGGTGAAATCAAGAAACTGGAAGTATATAAAGAAGTAACAGGTAACGCCTCATGTTTAATTCTAATATCTTTAAAAAATACTAACGATGTATTTACTATTTGGATTGGTCGCTATTGCTGTTTCTCTATATATTTTTTATGACCAAAACAGCCGAAACCGGCTCAAAAAAGAAAACCGGCGTGAGGAAATTAATTACAGAAAGCATATATTATTGAATCGGCTAGCTAAGATGAAAAGAAGAGAGGGTTAATTGCAGGATAAAGTTTTCACTTCGCATAATCCGTCTCAAAATCCCCCTTTATTCTCTCCATTGATGGATTAAAATGGCCAAATTTTAAACCAGGAAATTCTTCAAACCGTTGTGGCACGTTACAAATGCCAGGTGTTTATTTTGTAACTTCGGGTAATAATTTATTTTATGCTTTACGGACAAATCAATATTGACCCTGAAATTATGAGCGGAACACCGGTATTTGCTGGTACACGCGTTCCTATTCAAAACTTGTTTGATTATATTGAAGGCGGAGACGATCTTTTAGAATTCTTAGATGACTTCCCTTCTGTTACAAAAGAAGCGGCATTATCCGTTTTGGAAATGGCTAAAAAAACATTGACTTCGGAAAAGCTTTTACATGAAAATTTTGCTTGATGAAAGCCTGCCTCGCAAATTGCGTAATACTTTTGGACAAGAACATGAAGTTTGGACAGTCCGTGACAAAGATTGGTTAGGAGAGAAAAATGGCGAATTACTTCGCCTCATGATTGTCAATAATTTTGAGCTGTTCATAACTGTTGATCGTAACTTACCGTATCAACAAGACTTAACAAAATTTCCGCTAACAATTGTTATACTTTGTGGCGTAAATAACCGGCTGGAAACTTTACAAAAGCTTATTCCAAAAATGTTTGAAAGATTTGAGGAAGGAAACCTGCAAAACGTAATTGAAATTTTTTAAATCCGATAGCCTGCCGTTAAAGCATATAAGACTTCGTCGGAGAAGAAGGATATCTTTTTCGTTCAAAGGAACTTTAGCATTTCGTGTAAGCCTTGTAATCTACTTTGCATAATCCATTTCAAAATCCCCTTTAATTCTTTCTATAGAGGGATTAAAATATCCAAATTTCAGATTAGGAAATTCCTCCCTGATTAAATCCATTAGTTGATTGACGCCAAGGCATTCACCTGTATCAGTTACACCTATTTTACCAAGGTACCAATCAGGGTCAATGTTGAAATTTCTCCATTGGATCATTTTGAGATTTGTAGAATTAATTAATTTCCTGAGCGCTTCATATTCTTCTACACTATCGGTCATACCCGGGAATACAAAATAATTAATGCTCGTCCATCCGTCATAGCTGCTTACAACTCTAAGGCTTTCCACAATGTCATTGAATTCATAATTATTAGGACGATAATAAGGCGTGTAAATCTTTTCCCTCGCAGAATTAGTACTAACCCGTATACTATTCAGACCTGCTTCGCACAATGCTTTTACCGCTCTGGGATCACTTCCATTTGTGTTGATATTAATACTTCCCTTTTGTGTGTGCTTTCTTATTTCAATTATAGCCTGCTTTATCGTTTGCCACATCAATAAAGGCTCACCCTCACAGCCTTGTCCAAAACTTACAATCGGAAAGGGCGCCGTTTCAAGATGTGGCACAGTATATTCGATTATTTCTTCTGCAGAAGGCTTGAACATTAAGCGGTCCTGCGTAGATACAATTATTTCCTCAGTTGGCTGAAAAGAAATGCATCCAATGCAATTTGCATTGCATGCGGGCGATGTAGGCACAGGGCATTCCCACCTTCCCATAAAATAATTTCTTGCCGCCGGACAATGATATGTATTGCAACAATTATTACCAAGGTGCTGAACTAAACGGTTATGGGGAAACGCAGTTAAAATATTGTCGACACCTTCCATTATTTTCTTGTCATCGAAGCCAGCACTTTCCTGGCGGATATCATTTTCAATACGAATCGCGGGAACATAAAATGTATCATCATGCCATCCTGCAGCAGTGTAGCAAAAAAGGGGAAGTGTTTCAGCGCCAGGTTGTGTTTCATAAGCCGCAAGATAAGTTCCTGTATATGCCGGCGGAATGAAAGCTGCAACAGCCCAGCCTCTTTCGCACAATCTCATTTCACCGGATTTCGCATCAATACCAATCCCTCTCCTGCCGGGCAATTCATACAACTGGCCCCCGGATGGCAACTTAATCCATTCATCAGCGGAAACCGGTATGGCATCCCAGCCACTTCTGCCACAGGCATAAAGACTCCTATCTTCAAAGATGTTTCCGTCTCCATCTGAAAATAATATATAGGGCGAATGTTTCATTAGGTTGATGCTTTTTGCAAATCGATCTGCTTACGTGCAAATTCATTAAAGCCGTATTCGTCTATCATATTTTCATTTTCAATTTCCAATTGAATCAACTTATTATTTACCAGGTCAAGAGTGAGAATTTTATCCTTCAACACTACGTTTGTAAACCTATCCCAGGAGTACTCAGTTTTAGGAAAATTTAATTTCAGGACAAAATTATCTGTAAATACAAATTTCAATTTTTGCAAAGACAGGTGATATAAAATACCGAGCACTACACAAACAGCAACCATGACATAATTTTGAATTCCCATCCAACTTCCCGTAAGAACAAAAAATATAATTTCGTCAAAATAATATTTATAATTGTTTTTCTTTGCAAAATACAATCGTATAAAAATATATATACCGATCAACATCAAGGCTGCAGCGGCTTCATATCTTTGGTCATCATACGCCAGTAAGAAAATGAATATGGCAGTATTTAGCAACACCATCAACAGTGCAAAAAAACGATAGGCTTTTAATTTTTCATTCTTAAGTATAATTTCAAACTGTTGCATAGGCATCAATTTTTCGAGCCACCATGAGATTGCACAATTTAAAAAGTACCCTCGCTCCTACATTTTCATCCCATTCATTGGGGCTTATTCCAACTTCATTTAAATCGAACCCGATTAATTCTCTTCCGCTCTGCAATACTTTCTTAAACAGGTAAAAAATTTGTTCTGTCTCAAAGCCGCCCTGAACCGGAGTTCCTGTGTGTGGGCATAGCTTGGGATCGAGCCCGTCAATATCAAAACTTATAAAAACTTTTTGTGGTAGCTGATCAACGATTTCATCAACAATTGTTTTCCATGAATCTCCTTCAAAAATTCTTTCTTTTATGTCCTTGTCAAAAAAAGTCACCACCCTGTCCGACTTTTTCACAAAATCATACTCGCAGGGCGAATAATCTCTTATTCCAACCTGCACAATTTTTGAAAGTTCCGGTATCTCGGCAAGGGCATTGTACATAATAGATGCGTGGGAATAATCAAAATTTTCATAGGCTTGTCTTAGATCACAATGTGCATCAATTTGTAAAATTCCAAAGCTTTCATATTTTTCAGCAATCGCCTTATAAAAACCCAAAGGTGTGCTGTGGTCGCCGCCAACCAAACCAACCAATTTATTTTTATCTAACAATTCTTTTGTTTGTTCATATACCCAGTTATTTAGAAACAGGCTTCCTTCATTCACTTCCTTAAGTGTCTTACACATGAATTTATTATCTTCTACTATCTCACCATGTGAAATATAATTGATAAAAAGTTCCGCTTCCTTTCGCAGGTAATCACTCTTCATTAAGATTTTTTTATCAATCTCCCGCATAAAGAACCCTTCCTTCCACCCGTCTTTAATATCCGCGTCAATCAGGTCAACCTGCAGGCTGGCTTTACATATTTTTTCAGCAGCCCTTGCGGTGCCTGCTTTATAACTTACGGTAACTTCCCAGGGAACGGGAACCAATACTAACGCAGCATCATCTTCAGTAAATGGAAGTCCGAAAATATTGTTGTTGGGATTACCCACCGAGTCGGGGTCAAAATTTGATAGGTCTGCCATGATTTTGTCAAAAATAATTTTTGGAGTGCAAAGATAATGCAAAGTTAAGGGCTGAAACTTAGGTTGATGTTAAGTTTAGCCGGGTTATTTGTAAAAGTTAAATTTTTAAAAGGCATGTTGTTTATAAATTCCCCGGGGGAAATCAAAGTGATTGTTTAAATTTCTTTACTCATTTTAAAGTAGATTTGCAACTGGAAAACAAAAGAATGAAAACATCCAGTATTATACTATTAGTTGTGATCGCCGCGGCAATTGGCGTTTTGTTGATGTATTCAGTAGATTTTTCTACATACGATACTATCGAATCTGCTAAATCAAAACAGGGGACATATGTACACCTGATAGCAAAGCTTGATAAAACAAGGCTCGTACAATACGATGCAATTAAAGACCCAAATTATGTATCCTTTTATGCTGTAGACAGCCTGGGAGGAAGTACCCAGGTGATATATCGCAACACCAAACCTGCCGAGTTAGAACAAAGTGAGCGTGTGGTATTAAAAGGCAAGATGCAGGGTAATATTTTTGAGTGCGATAATATTTTGCTGAAATGTCCTTCGAAATATAAAGACGATAAGAAACAATTGGAGAAAACAGTCACACAATATTAAAACTGCAAATGAATTTTGAAGGTGAACATTTAGTACCCGGCCAGGTAGGACATTTTTTTGTATTGCTTGCTTTTGTCTCTTCCCTGTTATCGGCTATTTCCTATTTTACGGCATCGAAAATTGTTGCGGAAGATGAAAAGCGTCGCTGGATATTATTTGCAAAGGGTGCATTTTTTATACAATTCCTTTCGTTACTTACTGTTTTCTTTACTATTTACTATATATGTTCAAATCATTATTTTGAATACCTGTATGCCTATAAGCATGCATCAAAAGAACTTGAGCCAAAGTACCTCCTTGCCTGCATCTGGGAAGGCCAGGAAGGAAGCTTCTTACTCTGGTCTTTGTGGCACGGCGTACTCGGCATTATCCTTATTTTTACCGCAAAAAAAAGAGAAGCTCCTGTCCTGGCATTAATAAGTGTTGCGCAATTTTTTTTGTTGCTTATGATACTTGGGATTTATTTTTTTGATGTACGCATTGGAAGTAGTGCGTTTTCTCTCACTCGTAATGAAATCAACGGGCCTATATTCAGCCGGCCGGATTATTTAAATTTTATTAAAGATGGTATCGGGCTAAATGTTTTGCTTAGAAATTACTGGATGGTTATTCACCCCCCTGTATTGTTTTTAGGTTTTGCAAGCACGATTGTACCTATTGCATTTGCATATTCATCCTTTAGTTCAAAGAATTTTGGCGACTGGGTAAAGCCTGCACTTCCATGGGCTTTGTTTAGCGGATGTGTGTTGGGAGTTGGGATAATGATGGGAGGAAAATGGGCCTATGAATCACTATCATTTGGTGGCTACTGGGCCTGGGATCCCGTGGAAAATGCGGCACTAGTCCCCTGGATGATCTTGATAGCCGGGCTGCATTGTATGGCTATTTATAATGCCACAGGCAATGCTCTAAGAGCCTCTTACCTTTTTATAATTTTGAGCTATTTTTTTATTCTCTATTCTACATTTCTCACGCGAACAGGAATTCTGGGAGATACGTCAGTTCACTCTTTTACTGAAGCCGGTATGGCAATGAACATACTGATTGGCCTGTATGTACTTGCGATTACAATACCCCTGGTTGTCCTCTTCATAAAGAATTATAGTAAAATTCCTTCTATTCAAAAAGAAGAAAATATTTCCTCAAGGGAGTTTTGGATGTTTATTGGCTCGCTTATCTTTTTTCTTTCTGCAATTTTTATAATAGCTGTCACTTCTCTTCCGGTATACAATAAGGTATTCGGGACAAATATTGCTGATCCGCAGGACAGGGAGTTTACCTATAATAAAGTGCTGGTGCTGGTAGCATTTATAGTTGGCGTGCTCACTGCTTTTTCACAATACTTCAAATATAAAAACACGGGCAGGCAATACCTTGTGAAAAAAATTGCATGGCCTCTTGGCATCGCTGTTACGATTACTATTTTGTTAGCTATATTTTATCCTGTAGAATATACGAAAAAAGGGCCTGGCTTTTTAGTTGCAATTTACCTGGCATTATTTGCTTCCATATTTGCAGTTATCGCCAACGCCGCATACTTGAAAACAGTCTTAAAAGGAAATCTCAAAGCGGGTGGCGGAGCCATTGCTCACTTAGGTTTTACTTTAATGATTGCCGGTATGCTTATTTCTTCCGGCAATAGGCAGGTAATAAGTGATAACAGGAAAACCGGTTTATTTGTACCATTTGATAAGGATCCTACCGGCAGGTCGACAGAAAACCCATTAGAAAATCTCACGCTTTTAAAAAACGTTCCCACGCAAATGGGGAAGTACACGGTTACTTATCTAAATGATTCTGCCGCCGCTGAAAAGACACGAACTTATTATAACCTTCATTTTCAAAATGTAGATAGCTCAACGGGCAAAATAAAGGAAGAATTCAGGTTGTCGCCCGATGCGTACAGGATGAAGGATAATAATCTAAGTTCCAATCCCGGAACCAGGCATTATCTTACTCATGACGTGTTTACTTATATATCAACCATTTCAATTCCCAATACAGACGCGGACACTGCAAAATTCCACGTTCATGAATTAGGTGTAGGCGACACCGCATTTTACTCTAAAGGATTTGTTATTTTAAATGGGATGCTGAAAAATCCTGACAATGAAAAATTCCATTTTAAACCAACCGATACCGCTCTGGTAGCGGATATTACAGTTTACGGCCAGGATAGCTCCAGGCACAAAGGTTATCCTGCATTGACAATAAGCAATCAGCAAATTAATTTTGTTGACGATACTGTAGTCTCCCAAAATCTTTATCTCAACTTATCAGGACTTACAAATGAAAGGAAGTTTAAAATCGGCCTGAAAGAATCTGAAAAACTTACCCAGTTTATTACTCTAAAGGCCTACGTTTTTCCGTATATTAATCTTGTATGGGCTGGTTTATTGATCATGGCTTGTGGTTTTGTCATCGCCATTACACGAAGGCTCAAAGCAGCAAATTACCTAACCGTATTGTCAGTATCAATAGTGCTGTTGGCTTTGTTCTATATGTTTTTGATAGCAAATAATTGAACGAATATTTAGCCAATCTTTTACATAGGAATATTTGCTTACATCCTTTTTCCTTTTAAATTTACAAATGAATGCGTACTGCGTGTAAATATTACTGTGTCATTACTCCGTTATTTTTAATGATTCTGCTCTTGTCAGGTAATTGGACAAAAGCTCAAAGCCGCTATGGCGTTAATGACACAATTATATGCCCTGCCGTAGTATTTGAAGGTGACACCATTGAAGCTAAGGTACTTGCAGGAGTGTATGTATGGGGCAAGAGTAACTTATCAGCGAAAGCACGCTGGACAAGATTACGAAATGCTGTATACGTAACGTATCCTTATGCAAGACGGGCCGGATTTGTTTTCAATGATATTGAAAAACATATAGCAACGAGTTCCGATAAAAAGTTCATCAATACTTATATCAACAGCCGTGAAAAAGAACTAAAAAAGGAATTTACTGAACCTTTGACCAATTTATCAGTTTACCAGGGGAAGGTATTGATGAAACTGATCAACCGGGAAAGTGGAGGTACTAATTGTTATGATATATTAAAAGAACTGAAGGGAGGGTTTACGGCGCGATTCTGGCAAACGGTAGCATTCATTTTTGGAAGCGATCTCAAGCAACCCTACGATGCCTTTGGCAAAGATGCTGAAATTGAATTTATTGTTCGGGAAGTGAGAAGGATGTATGGATATCCAGGGTGACAGTTAAATACAATAGCTAATATGAATATTAAAGCAATAAAAAATCAATAATGCTTAATCTGAACGACAATTATATAATAAACCTTTTCCTATATCACATTTAAATCTTAAATCTCTCATTCACACTGCTTTTTAGATTATCTTTGCCTTTCATAATATTTTCAATAGCTTCCCTCTTAATTATTTGTTATTTACTTCGAATGAAATTAGATGTATTAGCATTTGGTGTTCACCCTGATGATATTGAATTGAGCTGTTCCGGAATTTTGCTAATCGAAAAGAGAAACAATAAAAAAGTTGGTATTGTGGATCTCACCAGGGGCGAATTGGGAACAAGAGGTAACGCTCAAACCAGGAAGGAAGAATCTGAAAACTCTGCTAGGATTTTAGGCGTAGATATAAGAGAAAACCTCAATATGGCTGATGGGTTTTTCCTTAACGATGATGAGAATAAACTTAAAGTAATAAAAGCCCTGAGAAAGTACAGGCCGGAAATTATTTTATGTAACGCACTTGAGGACCGCCACCCTGATCATGGCAGATCTGCAGGATTAGTAAATGATGCGGCTTTTTTATCAGGTTTGCAAAAAATAAGAACTAGCGGCGATGGAAATGTAGACCAGGTGGAATGGAGACCGAAATATATTTTTCACTATATTCAAGACAGGTATTTTAAGCCTGATTTTGTGGTAGATATTTCCGAGGTATTTGATAAAAAAATTGAATCGGTCAATGCTTTTGCTACTCAGTTTTATAACGCTGAGTTAGCCGAACAAGGTCCTCAAACATATATCTCCTCTCCGGAATTTCTAGAGAGCATCGTCAATCGGGCAAAAATGTTTGGAAAAATGATTGGAGTAAAATATGCTGAAGGATTTGTAAGCAAAAAAATGATTGGAGTAAAATCATTTGATGCTTTTATTCAAAAAAATACTTAAACATCATAATTAACGTTACTTCTAAACCCTTACCGAAACTAAAATAACAATTTCCTGAATAAAAATAATAAAACAACAATGGCAACTCCAAAATTTCTACAGGGTAAAGGCGACTTTCATATTGAGCTTAAAAAACGCGTAAATGAATATTTTCAGGAACGAAAAAGGCCTATGACCGGCAACAATGCTTTGCTGTTTAAAGCCATTCTGTTCTGTGCAGGTTATATTTTTCTTTATATACATCTCGTATTCTTTACACCAATATTTTGGATTGCTATTCCGGAGTGTGTATTGTTCGGTGGATTAACCGCTGCTATCGGTTTTAATGTAATGCACGATGGTGCACACGGTAGCTTCAGCAGGTTTAAGTTCGTAAACAAAATGGCTGGCTTTTCTTTAAACTTTTTAGGAGCAAGTGCAATTATGTGGAATATGAAGCATAATATCATTCATCATACGTATACTAATATTGATGGAGTGGATGATGATATCGAAGCACGCCCCTGGCTCCGGTTTGCAGAAACTCAAAAAAGATTGAAAATGCACAAATTCCAGCATTACTATTTTTGGTTTTTATATACCTTACTTCATTTGATTTGGATTTTCCTTACTGATTATAAAAAATATTTCTCCCAAAAAATAGGCCCCATAGCGCTAAGGAAAATGAGTATAAGGGAACATATTTCTTTTTGGGCAGCCAAAATTATTTATGCCTTTATGTTTGTCGGTTTGCCGATTTATCTGTTGGGCTTCAGTACATGGATCGTGGGTTTCCTTGTTATTACGATGGTAACAGGGTTTGTTATAAGTATCGTATTCCAGCTTGCTCACACAGTCGAGCATACAGATTTCCCTTTACCAAGCACAATAACCGGTAAAATTGAAAATGAATGGGCTATCCACCAGGTGGCAACTACAGCTAATTTCGCAACAGGTAATAGACTAATATCCTGGCTCGTTGGCGGATTAAATTTCCAGATAGAGCACCATTTATTCCCTAAAATTTCACATGTTCATTATCCCGCCATTAGCAAAATAATAAGGCGTACCTGCCAGGAATATGGCCTCACATACATTGAATATCCTAAAATGAGACATGCGATCTTTTCACATGTAGCTTATTTAAGGAGATTAGGAAGTGCTTAGCAATTCTCCCTGTAACAAATAAAATGCTGAATTTTTCGGCTAATCTCCATATGGACATTACTGCATAACTTTGCAGCATGAATTTTCATTTCCAGGATTTAATACCGCAGAATTTTGATGATACATCAAGGGCATGGATCTATCAAAGCAACAGGGCTTTTACTTTAACCGAAACTTTGGAGATCGAGGATCTGTTACAAAACTTTACCAAAAATTGGGGTAGCCATGGCAGCCATGTAAAAGGGTATGCTAATTTGTTCTTCGGCCAATTTGTTATCGTAATGGCCGATGAAACCGGAACCGGTGTAAGTGGATGCAGTACTGACAGCTCTGTGAGAATAATCAAAAATATTGAACAGGATTACCAGGTACAGCTATTTGACAGGCAAGCGCTTGCCTTCGCGATTGATGAAAGAATTCAGTTAATTCCTCTTCCACTACTTAATTATGAAATAGACAATGGTATTGTAGACGCCGATACTTTGTATTTTAATAATACTATTCTTACCAAAAAAGAGTTACTTGATCACTGGATTATTCCGGCCGGAAAAAGCTGGCTTGCAAAAAGATTTACTTTCAGTGTTGCAGGTGAATCCTAAGTTAATTGATTCCCGGCATCCCCGTCATTGTCCTGGTACCCTTATCAACGGCTGTTAATTTGTTATCTTTGCCGTCCGGATAAAAAAAGGATTTAATGCCCGATTACGTGATAGACAAACAACATGATGAAGCCAGGCAGGGCGAAGCTTTTGCCCCCCAAATAATTTTGAACAATCCCTTCCCAAAAAAATTCTATATAGAGAGCTATGGTTGTGCTATGAATTTTGCTGACAGCGAGATAATTGCTTCAATCCTGCATGACAATGGCTTCGGAATTACCCAACACTACCAGGAAGCAGATATGATTTTCATAAACACCTGCTCAATTCGCGAAAAAGCTGAACTTACCGTACGAAAGCGCTTAACCGAATTCCGGAAAGTAAAAAAATATAATCCCGGGCTATTAATTGGGGTACTTGGTTGTATGGCTGAAAGATTGAAATCGAAATTTATTGAAGAAGAAAAACTGGTAGATATTGTTGTTGGCCCGGATGCGTACAGAACATTGCCTTTGCTGATTGAGGATGCGGAGAGCGGTCAAAAAGGCGTAAATGTTTTGCTAAGCCGTGAAGAAACATATGGTGACATCTCACCAATCCGATTGAACAGTAATGGTGTAACCGCCTTTGTAAGTATTATGCGAGGTTGCAATAATATGTGTTCTTTTTGTGTAGTTCCGTTTACACGTGGCCGTGAGAGGAGCCGTGATCCTGAATCGATAATTAAAGAATGTCAGCAGCTATTTGAAGAAGGATACAGAGAAGTAACTCTATTGGGACAAAATGTAGACAGTTACTCCTGGCAGCAATCGTCTGAAACAGAATTGGTTTCATTTGCGTTGCTTCTTGAAAAAGTTGCTCGTATTTCTCGCCTGCTGCGTGTTCGATTTTCTACCTCGCATCCCAAAGATATTACTGACGAAGTACTGTTTACCATAGCGAAGTATGAAAATATCTGCAACTATATTCATTTACCCGTACAGAGTGGAAGTACAAGGGTATTGCAATTGATGAATCGAACGTATACACGTGACTGGTATATCGGCAAAGTAAACAGGATACGCGAGGTAATTCCGGGATGTGGAATTTCAACAGACACAATCAGCGGGTTTTGTTCCGAAACAGAGGAAGATCATAAGGAGACACTGAGCCTCATGCAATATTGCGAATATGAACTTGCTTATATGTACTACTATTCTGAGCGACCGAGCACGCTTGCTGAGAGACGTTTTGAAGATGACGTGCCTTTGGAAACAAAAAAACGAAGGCTCCAGGAAATTGTTGATTTGCACCGCATACATTCTTTAAAGGGGATGCAAAGAGAAATTGGTAAAACCCATAAAGTGTTGATAGAAGGAAATTCTAAAAAGAACCTTGAACATTGGGCGGGAAGAAGTGATAATAATAAAATGGTAGTTTTTCCGAAGGAAGGCAATTTGAAAAAAGGCGACTATGCTAACGTGATAATTGAGAGTTGCACCGCGGGAACATTGATAGGATCATTAAATCCTAATTTGAAAAAATTATAATTGAAAAATTAAATGGATCTACAAGCTATAAAAAATAGGTTTGGAATAATTGGCAGCTCCCCTGCCCTACTGCATGCCCTTGACGTGGCCATACAGGTTGCCAACACTGACCTGAGTGTTTTAATAAACGGGGAAAGCGGTGTGGGAAAAGAAGTTTTCTCTCATATCATACATTCTCTTTCAGCAAGAAAACATAATCCTTTTATTGCCGTGAACTGCGGAGCAATTCCGGAAGGCACTATTGACTCAGAATTATTCGGCCATGAAAAAGGTTCCTTTACAGGGGCTGTTGATAGCCGTAAAGGCTATTTTGAAACTGTAAACGGTGGAACAATTTTTCTTGATGAAATTGGTGAGATGCCGCTTGGCACACAAGCGCGTTTACTGCGTGTTTTGGAAGCAGGCGAGTATATCCGTGTAGGATCATCAAAAGTACAAAAGACTGACGTACGTGTAATCGCTGCTACTAATAAAGACCTGCTCGAATTTACACACACAGGAAGATTCAGGGAAGATTTGTATTACAGGTTAAATACAGTACCTATAAGAGTTCCTGCTCTGCGGGACCGTAAAGAAGACATTCCCTTACTGTTTAGAAAATTCGCAGTTGATTTTGCAGACCGCTACAAATCACCTCCGGTTCAACTTGATGAAGAAGCAGAAAATGTACTTAGCGGCTATCCATGGCCAGGGAAT
>JBKJRY010000271.1:0-16975 GCA_046593045.1 Chitinophagaceae bacterium
GCTGAACTGCTGCCACAAAACTGGCAGCCTATCACCAGCGGCTAAACGCAAATCCGATAACCATCGGATTAAATACCTATGCGTTTACTTTTGAGTGTACTTGGACGGAGGGATACGTTAGTAATGCCTTTTTCATTCTCCACACTATTTTTGATAAGGTGCAGGAGAAAGTGAATCACGTTGAGCCAACATCCCTTGTTTCTTCTTCGGGTCGTAGCGACCATTATTAGCAGGCCCGACCTGTTAGCGTTTTATCAATTGTAGTTTGCGGGTAATTTACAGTTCTAAGAATAAGCTTTTAAATTTTTTTTTATACTCCAGGTCTGTTTAAGAACTATTCGAATATATATTTAGAAAGAATGCCTGAAACGGAAGCAAGAAAGCAATCATCGAATGCATCACAAGCATCTCTAAACTTCCCGTTTCGATTAAGGTGGAAGAACGAATTAATTAAACATATCTCAAATGGTTAATCATTTTGTAGCCCAGATATGCATATATCCCCAACCTTATTCATAGCAAAATCCGGATCATATCAATTCCTTATTCTTATAATATTGCGGGGAAGGCTCATTCGTATTTTGAAAAAAAAGCCGGGTAATACTTTTTTAAAACAAGCATTATCTCCGGCTGTCAATAAAATATATTCGCCGCAAGGATGTACTTACTTACCTTATGTTGAAATGGAATAAAGTCAAAAGCAATACGGATTCTTCCCGAGTCTGGTGAATAATCCACGTATTAAGTAATTTAAGGTATTTCTTACAATTATTTGAATCTATTACTATCGATCAGCATTAAAAGGCACGAATCGCCCGTACACCATGAACCGTATTTTTATCTAACAACTTAGTGCCCGGTGCAACTGGGTCAAAACTTTGAGCCCATGAATTATTGGTATCAGATTCTGAAGAGCTCCAGCGATCATTGGTATTGAAACCAATTTGTACTCTAAACTTGTACATCTCAGCTAATTCATCCCTGGAAGGCAAAAACCAATCGCTGTAACCATTGTACACAAGATCGTTGCAAACACGGGCGGCGATATCAGGAGTACTGCATGCATTTACTATTGCAGTTGTGTTAGCTTGACCGGTACCGATGGCAGTACCTGTTCCAGGCACAGTTGTTCCCGGGCATCCCCACTTTCCTGAATTACCTAACCCTTCTTCTGACGAGATGAGGCCGTGTAATCCTGATCCGTCAAGGTAAAATACAACTCCGCCAGCGTATTTATCTCCAAGTTTTATTGTTTCAGTTGTAAAACTTACTTCATTTCCATAAGCTGTACCTACAGTATTTGTCGCGTAGCCTCTTACATAGTATTTGGTGTTTGTTTCTAACGAAGAAAGGGCTACTACAAATGTTCCGATATTGGTACTGTCAGACTTCACTTTACTATCAGAAATTGTAGGGCTCGCATTCTTGCTATAACAAACGCCCCTTTCTGTAATCGCCGTTCCGCCATCCGAAGTAATTTGAGAAGTAATGGTCGCCTTTGTATGAGATATGTTGCCGACGGATGTATTAACTATGACGGCTAAGCTATTTTCAGTTTTATTTTTCTTGCAGCTGAAGGTGAAAATAGTTGTCAAAATCAGGCAAAATATCAAGGAACTTCTATACGTTTTGATCATAAAAATTATGTATTAATAATGAGAAAGATGATTTTAAACCAATCAAGCGAAATATGACATTGGATCTGAAAGAAAATTCAAATCATATTTAAACTTTAATTGAGTAGGAATAATTTAAAAAGCACGAATAGGCCTGACTCCATGCACCTCGTCTTTATTCAATGGAGTAGGGCCGGTTGCTGCGGGATCAAAGCTATGGGACCACGCACTGTCAGAATCCAATTCTGATGAACTCCAGCGAAAATTAGTATTAAAACCAATTTGAGTTCTGTATTTAAACATTTCAGCTAATTCATCTCTTGACGGGAGAAACCAGTCGCTATATCCGTTGTAAACCAAAGTATCACATAGTCTGGCCGCAATCTCAGGAGTGCTGCATGCATTAACTATAGCAGTAGTGTTAGCTTGTCCTGTTCCAATTGCGGTTCCCGTTCCTGTTATTGATACGCCCTTGCAACCCCATTTAGCAGACATCCCCAATCCTTGTTCTGCCGATACCAATCCATGCAAACCCGTAGCATCAAGATAAAATACTATGCCTCCAGCATATTTATCTCCCGGCGTAATAGTCTTTGTAGTAAAATTCGTCTCACTTCCATAGGCTGTACCTATACTGTTGATAGCATAAGCCCGGACATAGTACTTTGTACTGGTATTCAATCCTGAAATGCTGATTGAGTAAGTGCCTACACCATTAGTAGCAGCAGCTATTTTAGTATCCGAAGTAGTTGGATTTTGGCTTGTACTATAGCAAATACCATTCTCAGTTATTGCATTGCCTCCGTCCGAAGATATTTCATAAGCTATTGTAGCTTTCGTATGTGTAGCAGACGTAATCTTAGTGTTGATTATAACAGCTTTTCCATCGCTTGGTGGCAAGCCACCATCATCTATTTTTTTTTGACAGCTTTGGACGAATAAGAAAAGTAATAAGGTTAAAGTACTGGCGGGTAATTTTCTAAAATAGGTGTGCATGATTGTTTAAGGTTTTGTGGAAAAATCAGGAGAGGTTTAATTGAGATTAAGGTACGTACAAGAATAAAATTTGTCAAAATTAAGCCTTAGAAACGATATTCCTACTATTTCATCGGGATTAAATTTTTCTCTTTTTATGCTTTTTATTCTAAAGAGATGGAGGGGCAAAATCATTAACTGTGTTCTTGATGTTTCATGATTCAATTCATTGTATTGATATAACTCAGATATAAGTTTAGTAGGCGTGCCAAAGTTCTGGAATTATTTAATTATTTGAAGTTTAATAAATTTTTTACAGAATTATCCACATTTCCTCCAATTGATTATTTTTTTTAAAAGTTCATAAATAATTGATATATACGGCGAAATAAGCATTTTTGCACATGAAAGTAATACTGACTGAGTCGCATTTCTTCAATTTGTTAAATTTCTGTTAAATAGTGTACGAATTTTTTCTGATTTTGGCAAAATCTTTGCAAAACACAAGAAAATATTTTAACCATTTGGAAGTAGTGAGTAAATAAATCCACGCTTTCGAAATAATCCAATTGAGACTTATGAGATTTATCTTTAGTGGAGTATTAATTTGCTTATTAAGCATTTCCGCATCGGCGACTAATTATTATTTTTCTTCCCTATCAGGAGATGATACAAGATCAGCTTCGCAGGCACAAAATGCCTCGACACCTTGGAAATCGCTGAACAAATTGAATTCATTTTTCAGCAGTTTACAGGCTGGAGATGCCGTATTATTTAAACGCGGTGAGACTTTTTATGGTAGTATTAGTATATCTAAGTCGGGTTCATCCGGAGCTCCTATTGTGCTGGGAGCATATGGCTCAGGCAGTAAACCGATCATTACAACCCTGGTTACTCTTTCAGGCTGGACAGCTAATTCTTCATATAGCGGGGTTTTTGAAAGCTCATCTAATTCATCAATGGGTTCCGAGGTAAGCATTTTACTTTTAAACAATGTTCAAAAAGCTATTGGCAGGTATCCCAATCCCACGGAGCCGAACGGTGGTTACCTTACGATTGAGTCTCATTCTGGCGTCACTTCGCTTACAGATGAAGAGTTGCCTTCCAGTCCGAACTGGACGGGAGCTGATGCAGTGATCCGGACCAATCACTGGACGATAGACAGGACGCGTATCACTTCGCATTCCGGTAAAACTTTAACATATAAGGCCACCCCCTCAGCTGCGCGGGATAAGTATGGCTATTTTATACAGAATAGTATTAAAACTTTGGATGTTCTTGGAGAATGGTATTACAATCCATCCACAAAAAAAATAAGTGTATTTTTTGGTATGGCCGGTCCATCTGGCTATACGGTGAAGGCTGCCACACAGGATAATATTATTTATTCCTCCAACATAAGCAACGTGACTATAGACAACCTGGAATTAAAAGGGAGTAATAAAGATGGAGTGAGTATCAATGGAGGAACCAATATGGTTGTTCAAAATTGTGACATTTCTTTTTCTGGCTCTGATGGTGTATTTGGATCAGGCTCCAAATTCAAAATTGAAAATTGCACGGTATTAAACTCAAATAATGATGGGGTAGATGTGTCAAAAGGGAGCAATGCTATTGTAAGAAATAATATAATCACGAACTCCTATACAATGCCGGGGATGGGTCAAGGTGGTAATGGGCAGGGATCAGGCATCAGGAATTGCTCTGGTGGCCTTGTGGAATACAACCAGGTTATAAATACCGGTTATATAGGAATAGAGATGGGAGGGGATAATTCAATAATTAAAAACAACCTGATTGATAATGTTGGTTTTATAAAAGATGATGGCGGCGGGATATATACTTCTAACGGACTGAATGGGACAAATTCTGGCAGAATAATAACTGGTAATATAATATTAAATGGAGTGGGAGCTCCTGATGGAACAGATTCCAGAAAATCATCTATGCAGGGAATATACCTGGATGACAATGCGAACGGAGTGGAGATTACCGATAACACAATAGTAAATTGTAATCTTGGAACCTATCTTCATAATTCCAGGTCAGTCATTGTCAGGAACAATACATTTTATAATAATAATACTTCCCAGTTGTATATGAAGCATGATGCTTTAGGCGATCCTTTAAAAAATCATACAATAACCAATAACATATTTTTTTCACATACCTTGACCCAGTTAACAGCATCGATCAGTTCCATAGCTAACGACCTCGGGAATCTAGGTGCCGTAGATAATAACTACTATGCAAGACCGATTGATGATGGTACTTCCATTTATAGTGGATATACCAATTCATCCGGTACCAAAGTAAGTGGGATATACGATTTGGAAGCATGGAGATCAATATACGGTTTTGATAAGTTTTCCAAGGGGAGTTCAAAGCAAATTAAACCCTATACAATTACAGGTACAATTGGGTCTAATAAATTTGCTGATGGGTTGTTTGGTAGTATCGCAAATACATTAAAAGTATGGGCTAACAGCTGTACATTGTCTTTTAACAATTCAGGTCTTCTGGATGGCGGGTATTTGAAAGTGGTTCCCACTGCTACTGGTTCATCAATAGTTGTGAATGTAGGCGGGCTCAGCTCTTCAAAGAAATACATTCTAAAATATAGTGTAAAAGGTGCCGGAAATCTTAGTATAGCCGCCAATTTGCGGGCCTCCAGTTACCAGCCCCTGACCGACTTGAAATATTGGTCTGTAACTACATCCCGGAGTGACAATGAGACGTTGTTTACTCCATCAATGGATGAAAGCAACGGATCACTGGTGTTTACAATAGATGCAAAACAGACATATTATATTGATAATATCCAACTATATGAAGCAATAGCTACTCCAACCAACCCGGATGATTCTATAAAATTTGTATACAATGCAAGTAAGTCAAATAAGACGATTAATTTAAACGGTAATTATGTTGATGTAAAAAATAAAAGCTATTCGGGTAGTATTGTGCTAAATCCATACACCTCCGCAGTATTAATAAAAGATGGAGGAGTAACTACAAATGTAGCACCTACAGTAAACATTACCAGTCCCACCGTAAGTTCAAATTATTCAGACCCTGCGACGGTGCAATTAACTGCAGAGGCTGCAGATTCTGATGGAACAATAAGTAAAGTTGAATTTTATAATGGTAGTACTCTAATTATTACAGAGAACACCTTTCCCTACGACTGGACATGGGGAAACGTACCTCCAGGAAACTATAATTTGACAGCAAAAGCAACCGACAACTCAGGAAATGTAACAACATCTCCAGCTGTTTCTTTTTCAGTGTCTGCCAGCAGCACAGGTCCGGCAGCTACTAAGCCCAAAGTTGTTGTTACGAGCCCTGTTGTAAATGATATTTACGATGGTCCGGCCACAGTTCGTTTAACGGCGCTTGCGAGTGTGGTTGATGGAACAATAAGTACAGTTGCATTTTATAATGGTAGTACATTACTTAAAATTGAGGACACTTTCCCGTTTGACTGGAAGTGGAGCAATGTGCCTGCTGGAAACTATTCAATAACTGCAAAAGCAACAGATAATAATGGAAACGTCACTACATCGCCAGCTGTATCATTTAGCGTTCTTGGATCGGGTTCAACGTTAGTAACAATTACGAGTCCTGTTTTAAATGCGGTATATACTGGAACTACAAACGTTCGTTTAACTGCATTAGCGAGTGCTGAAAATAGCACCATAAAAAAAGTTGAATTTTACAATGGAGATATACTAGTTGGTACCGAAAAGAACCCACCTTACGATCGTTCATGGAATAATGTGGGTGTGGGGACTTATATACTAACCGCAAAAGCAACGGATAATAATGGGAATACCACTACCTCTGCTCCTGTCGCTTTCAAGATCGTAGATCAACCTCTTACGGTAGCGGCACCTCAAAATAATACTTACACAATTGATGAGGACGCTGACAGTAGCCTTGCTACAGCCAAACCAGATTTATTGGTTCACAATGAGTTTAAACTATATCCAAATCCGGCCACTGATGTTCTAAACGTTGTATATCCATACAATTTTCATCCAAATGAAAAGGCCACTGTGTCAGTAGTAAATGCATCGGGAAGCCTGGTAAAAAGATTACCCGTGGTATTGTCAGGTAGTATTCAGGTAGATATCTCTTCACTTAAGCCGGGAGTATATATTTTGAATTTGTCAAATGAAAATTTTAAGATCGCGAAAAAATTCATAAAAGTTAATCGTTAATAAAAAATCCATAGATCAATGGAATTAGCTAAAGTATGCTTTGATGCAGCGAATGGAAGTTTAGCTGAAAAGCAATAAAGTTGATATCAAACAAGAGGAGTTGATTTATTCTACTCCTTTTTCTTTATCTGAAAGATCGTAGACTTTAGGGAATTAGCTTTAGGAACAATTTTTATAATATTAAATTTAAGATGTTTCTTTTTATTGTTAGGCCGATACTGATATATCTTTGTGCCAATTGCGAATACAAAATCAACGAGTAAATTCAGTAATTTATCCTTTGTCATTAGCTGTCCTTTTAAGTTATTGGAAAGCTTATATCATTTGATTTTATATGGTGTAAATTACAAGAAGGATCCTCCCGATAATTATCTAAGAATCCATTTTCTGTAAAACAGGGGTGGATTTTTAGTTATAAATGTACCGGATTCTTGTGGCATGAAATTGCTTTATTTTTTATAGTGATGCATTGGCAATGTATCCCTCCGGCCAACTGCCTCTTGAGTTGAATGTAACTATAAGATAGTTTTGCTCTTAAAAAATATGCATCTTTCTTCTGACCAGCGCCAGCAAATGTTTTCCTTGATAGAGCAATAGCGTATGAGCGGCCTTACACAAAAAGCCTTTTGCGAGCAGCAATCCATCAGGTACTATGTTTTTCATTATTGGTATAAACGCTATCGAATGCAGCAATCCGGCGTTCAGGATACTGCCGGTTCATTTATTAAACTTCAGGTTGCAAAACCATCATCTTCCGGTTCGGTAGAAATCAATTATCCTGGTGGCATACGTATAATTCTTCATGAACCGGTAAGCAGTGACTATCTAAAAGCACTCGTTAGCTAAGCATGCTTCACCTATCGACATCCTGCAAATATTATTTATATCGCAGCCCAACGGATATGCGTAAGGGTTTTGATAGTCTAAGCGGTATCGTTAGTTCCCGGTTACAGATGAATGTGCTGAGCGGCTCGGTGTTTATATTTATCAATAAGAAACATAACCAGGTAAAACTATTACTGTGGGAAGGAGATGGCTTTGCTGTTTATTATAAACGCTTGGAGAAAGGCACTTATGAAGTGCCTGTTACCATCAGTACAGATAAAGACATCTCTATCAGCCATGAAGCCTTGCAACATATTTTGCAGGGCGTTTCTTTGGGTAGTGTGCGCAAGCGAAAAAGATATCAACAAACAGCCGAAAGCTGTGGATAACATAAACGCTGAAAGCATTGATACCATTGAGTTATAGTACTTTTGTGGTGTGATAGAAACAGCCACAGATTATAAAACTTTATACGAGGGATCTATCCTGAAAATAGAAGCTTTAGAACGCGAACTTGCGAACCTCAAACGCCTGATCTACGGCAGTAAAAATGAACGCTTCATTCCTTCCGGCGTCACTCCCTCACAACTTAGTTTAGATATGCAGGTTGATGCGGTTGCAGAGTGTTCTATTGTAAAAGCACAGAAGATCGAATATGTTCGTAACACTACCGAAGTTACCAAAGAGCATCCCGGCCGCACTAAGCTGCCGGAACATTTGGAACGTCGCGAGATCGTTATAGAGCCTGAGCAAAAAGCAGAGGGCTGTAAAAAAATAGGAGAAGAGATAACAGAAGAATTAGAATACGAACCGGGCAAATTATTTGTAAACCGTTATGTGCGCCCTAAGTATGTAATGGCCGATAATAAAGGTATCATCATCGCTCCAATAATGGAGCGCCCTCTGCCAAAAGCGATAGCCGGACCGGGATTGCTGGCGCAGATCATCATTGATAAATATGTAGATCACCTGCCGCTGTACCGCCAGATGGAACGCTTTAAAAGAGAAGGCATCAATATACCTTACAGCACCATCGGTGACTGGATAAAGAATGGCTGCACTTTAATAGATCCTTTGTATGAAGTGTTGAAGAAACAGATTTTACAAAGCAGCTATCTGCATGCCGATGAAAGCCCGATAAAAGTTTTGGATAAAGATAAAAAGGGCTCGACACACAGAGGTTACTATTGGGTGTATCATAATAGCATAGATGGCCTGGTATTGTTTGATTATTGGGAAGGCCATGGAAGAGAAGGCCCGATAGAAGTGCTGGAAAATTTTAAAGGCTATTTGCAAACGGATGGATATGCGGTGTATGATTATTTTAAAGATAAAGAAGGTATTGCCGTGCTGCATTGTATGGCACATGCACGCCGTATGTTTTGGGAAGCCCGTGACAATGATACGGCCACTGCTGAATATGCATTGCAGCAAATAGGATTACTCTATGATATAGAACGCAAAGCCAAAGAACAGCGACTCAACCTGGAGCAAATATTGCAACTGCGTCAAGGAGAAGCTGTTCCTGTATTAGAATCATTAGGCGCCTGGATGAAAGAAGCTTACATAAAAGCGTTGCCTAAAAGCACTATCGGAAAGGCTCTCGGATACAGTGTTCAACGCTGGCCGGAACTGATGATTTATGCAACCGATGGAAAACTGAATATAGACAACAACCCGGTAGAAAACTCAATAAGGCCACTAGCTATCGGAAGAAAAAATTATTTGTTCGCGGGCAGCCATGATGCAGCCCGGCGCAGTGCCATGCTTTATTCCCTGATGGGCACCTGCAAGCTGCATGGCATCAATCCCTTCATCTGGCTCAGGGATGTTTTACAAAGAATCAACAATCATCCCATCAATAAAATAATGGAACTGCTCCCGCAAAACTGGAAACCTATCAATAACGGTTAACCGCAAAACTTCTGCACTCTTAACTTTTGGAGTGTACTTGGCCGGAGGGATACGTTTCAGTGGCCGAAGTTCCGTCTTACGCTTTGGAATTTTTTTCTACCCGAATTTAGTGTAGATGATACACCAGTATGTCTCCAAACGGGCATTTTAAAGATAAAAATATTCAGTTCTTCAAAGTGAATTCAATCTTTATATGATCACAATCATTCAAAAAGCTTCTCAAAAATGACATAGAAGTCTTTGGTCAGTAAATCAATTAAGAAATTAATTTTTTCTTCTTTTTTGGTTTTTTCTTTGTCTCGTACACATAACCATAACCGTAGCCGTAATTGTTTTTTGTAAATCCTCTTGCTTTGATGCCGTTGAATATAATCGCTGGATTTGATAGTGGATTGATTATATTATTTTCATCAATTCTTTTCACAAGCATCTTTGGGGTGTACTTGTGACGAATGATATATAAAGTTGCATCACAATAGCCTGATAGTAAGTTTGCATCTGTTACAAGCGCAACAGGTGCGGTATCTATGACGACAAAATCAAAAAGGTTATCCAAATAATTAATTATGTTTTTCACATTTCCATTCGATAAAAGCTCGGAAGGATTGTCAGGCAAAGTACCTGCAGGAATAAAAAATAAATTTTCATGAATTTTTACGTTCTTGATAATTTCTTCTGGATCTTTTTTTCCAGTCAAATAATCACTAACACCGGGTGCATCATCAATGCCCAAAATCTCGCTTAAGGAAGGGTTGTTCATATCTAAATCCACAAGTGCAACTTTTTTCCCCGTTAATGCCAGACTAATAGCAAGGTTAACTGCAACGAAACTTTTTCCTTCTCCGGATATACTTGAAGTAATAAGTATTTTCTTTGAATTATCACCGATACCAAGGAAACTCAATGCAACTCTTAACTTTCTAAATTCTTCTGCTGTAAATGTCCTCTTACCTTCTTCAATGACAATGGGAGATGATGTCCGTTGAAAATTGATTTCTCCCAAAATAGGAAACGAAGTATTATTTTCAATTTCATATCTGTATAAAATTTTCCCGTTAAAAGCATCTCTCATTGTAATATAGCTAACAGGAACTGCGAAGGCCATAACAAAACAAAGTAGATATACAATTGATGGTTTTGGACTGACCGGGGTATTTGAAGCCTGGGCCTTATCGACAATTCTGCTATCGGAAACCGTAGCAGCATACGACAGAGCGCTTTCTTCTCTCTTTTGCAACAGGAACGAGTAAATATTACTTTTGATGGATTGTGCCCTGCTGATTTCAACGAGTTGCCGCTCTTTTGCAGGTATTGTCTGCAAGACAGAATTATACGATCCATTAGTGGCATATAAGCTTCCCTTGCTTGCTTCTAAACTTCTTCGTTGACTTCTTATATTTGAAAGTATATCAGGTTTTATTTTCTCTATCTGTTGCGATAACGAACGTAAAATCGGGTTATTCTCACCCACAGTCTGTTTTTGTTTTTCATATTCGAGTTCAGATGTATACAATTTAGTCACCAATTGGCTAAGGGTGGGGTCGTTAACACCAACGGTCGAAGGCACGATGCCTCCGTTATTGCCACCCGCGCCTGATTCAGCAAATTTCTCTACCTCGTCTAATACAGAAAGCTGATTATTTACATCACTTAGTTTCTGATCATTATCACTCACATTTTGAAGGAATAACTCACTTTGGGAACTGAGATTTGTCGCCCGGGCGCCGGATTTGTATTGTTGAATTTCCTTTTCAATTGAATCAAGTTCGTGAGTAACGATAGATAATCTGTCTTCAACAAAGTCAAGTGTATTTTTTGCAAGATTGCTTTTTTCGTTCATAGCACTCTTGTTGTAAGCAACCAGCACTTCATTTAAAACATCCTCAGCTCTTTTGGCAACCTCATCCTGAAAACTTAGGTCAATAATTGTCGACAATTTTCCAGAAGCACTAACGGTTAACCCTTGGAGCATCACATTAGCTACATTTTTTGGTTTGGCAAGATTGAAAAAAAAAGGTTTGGAGTCGTCTGACGGGTTGTAATTCTTATTTGCAATAAATTTTAAAGTACCATAAGGAGTTCTTACCCATTCATCAAGTTTATAACTTGCCTTATTATTGTTACCTAATACAACAGCGGCTTTCGCACTATCAAATTTTATGCTTATATCCTGAACCTGTATCGTTGAATCAGGATTTAAAACTTTAATTTTTAGAGGAAAACTTTGATAGGCTAATGTTGATTTAAATTTCCCCTTTTGATAGATAGTAGCATATAAATCTAAAGCTTTAACAACATCAGTCATTACTGACCTGGATTGAATAACTTCGACTTCATTTTCAATAAGCTTTTTTGAATCAAGTACATCTAGTGATTCAAGTACTTTTGAATCTTCATATCCCTTTTTTGAGTCTTTTACAATCAAAGAAGCATCGGCCTCATATAAAGGTGTAGCATATCTTAAATAAAGAAAGCCAATGGCCAGGGAAATAACAATAAATATCAGGAACATCGGCCAATAAGGAAGATACTTAATCACGAATTGGCTTAGAGTATTTTCCTGCTTCTTTTGGAGATATTTATTGTCTTGTGTTTGCATATTCATCAGTATTCTTGGTATTGACTATTATAATTTTAATCTGGTCAAAATAAGTACTATTAATGAAAGGCCACTTAAAATTGAAGGAAGTAATTGTCTTGAAAGGCTGCCGGAAGCAGCTTTGGCTTTATTTGGTTCCACATATACTACGTCATTTGGCTGGAGATAGTAATATGGAGAAGTTATAAAACTGCTAGAGTTTAAGTTAATATGTGTTGTTTTCTTTACACCGCTGGTTTCTCTTATTAATAATATGTTTTCCCGTTTACCATATATTGTAAGATCACCAGCAAGTCCAAGAGCTTTTACAAGAGATATTTTTTCATTTGGTACACTAATAACAGTAGGATGCGCAACTTCTCCAATAACTGTGACCTCATAGTTAAGATAGCGAATATCTACTATAGGATCAATCAATAATTTTTTTTCTAACAGAGTGTTTGTAATGTTGTCTTTAAGTTGCTTTTTTGTGAGGCCTGCAGCTTTAAAACTCCCAATTATCGGTAATTGTATAGTGCCATCTGAACCTACGAGATAACCTGATGATTGATTCCTGCTGGGATTATTGTTAATATTAGTGTTACTACTTCCGGTATTGCTGGCAACATTATTAGTAGCATTAAAAATAGATGAAGCCTCCGGACTTAAACTAGTTATTGAAATACTTAAAATATCGTTGGTTTGAATGGCTGTAGGAGCCTGTTCAGCCGGATTGGAAAAAGTAGCATCACTAATGTTGCTAAAGTAAGCTGTTTTGTTGGACGTAGTGCAGGAAAATCCCATAACTACAATCAGGAAACACATACAAAAAAATAGAACATTTTTAGACATAATTAGTTTTTATTGTAGTTGCACAATAGCATTTACTCATATTATTTAGTCGATGGAAAAGCTTAGCCGGGTTATAGTGTAAAGATCGAAAAATTTATGATGCTATTAGCATAGTTCTAAATTTTAAGAGCTGAGTTGATCATAGAAATTTGGGATTAAGTGGGTAGTCAATTGTTTGAAGAAATAAATTCGTGCAAAAGTATTCTTTTTATGCTTGATTTGCAAGTTATAGAGGATTAGTAGAATTTAAAATCAGCGGGCAGAACTTTTATATTGTGAACCCTTTATCTACCTATCATTTACCCAGCCAGTAAGTATATGTCCTTTCCTCATGGTCTGTGGCTTGGGACGACAGTTACTTTTAGCCCCCATTAAGTAAAAAAAACTGAATGTAGATGCAGATTTCGTGCCTGATTTATCGCCTGAGAAACACAAATTATCCATTCGAAGAGTTTAGATTACCTGTAGCTCGAATTATTTTGCTACAAATTTTACATTCACTTTACAATTGATCTGGCACCATTTACTCTGAATACCATGTAATTACATTGCCTTTATATTTAGAAATAGATCCAAACTATATCCTTTTATAAACAAATTACCACTATTCAACGAAGTTGTTTTTGATCTATAGATCAAATTTCATTCCTCCAGGAATAACTACCCCTTGAATGCCAAGTGGTTAGAAAGCATTATCATCGCCTCTCAGCACCTGGTAAATTGTTAGAAATATTATTTGTATATCAAGCCATAAAGTCCAGTTTTCTAAATACCATATGTCTTTGTTCACTCTATTCTCAATCTGATCAGGTGAGGTGATTTCTCCCCTAAATCCATGTATTTGAGCCCACCCGGTTATACCAGGCTTGAGAAATTGCCTTATCATATATTGATCAACAGCTTTTGAATAGTCGTTTGTGTGTTTTATCATGTGAGGTCGGGGACCCACTACACTCATTTCTCCCTTAAATACATTTAAGAATTGAGGAAATTCGTCCAGGCTGGTTTTACGTATAAATTTGCCAATTCGTGTAACCCTGGCATCGTCTTTGGACGCTTGTTTCATTTCAGATTCACTATTGGATTGCATGCTTCTGAACTTCATGCAATTAAAAGATTGATTATTTTTGCCAGTTCTTTTTTGTTTGAAAAATATTGGACCTCTCGACTCTATAAATATCAATAAGCCTAGTAACGGTATCATCCATGACAGGATAAAAACGATAACACAAAAACTCACAATTACATCCAGAGCCCGCTTGTTTAAACGGTTTCCAACATCGTCAAGCGGCTCACTTCGGAGCGATAGTATAGGCAAATCCCTAAAATGCTCAACGTGAATTGTATGGTTGATAAATTTCGAAAGATTAGGAACAATTTTGAATCTTATAAATTCTTTTTCGGCCGCATACATTAAATCATATATCTCATTATTTTGGTCAGGTGTAATAGTGGAAAATATCTCATCAATATTGTTTTCTTTTGATACCCGAATCGCATTATTTATATCTGAGAGAATAGGATAATGAGACAGTTCATTCAAATTATTCTTGTCTTCTATAAAACCTATCAGTTCCGTACTAATGCCATCTTCTTCAAAATAACCAGCTAGTTTCTTTGCAGTTTCATTATATCCTAAAATCGCTACTCTTTTAAGGAGGTGATGTCGATTTTTGAAGTACTTATTGATGCCTAAATAAAGAAAACGGTTCACCAGTAAACCGAGTCCAAAACCTATGAGTGTGATAGAAATATAAATTCTCGAAATTTCATAGGCTCTGAAAAAAAATAAATATATCAATAATGCGATTACCCACAGCACATAAACCTGTACTGTTCTTTTAGTAAAAGGATGAAAATTAAGTATCATTTTCCCTGCGTATGTTCTAAAAACAAAAGATAATAACAACCATAAGCCATTGGATATAATAAGATATTGAGTGTATTCCTGAAGATCATCCGAGGCAATTCTTTTTACCAAAAAAACTTCAGTAATGATGTAGGTAACATTTAACAGGATAAGATCCAGGGCAATAATTGTTATTTTTAAATATCTCTCAAACTGTTTATTCATCTCTACAATTTTATGTAATTATTTATTGCAATAAAACATCGGCGAAATTACTTTGGGATTACGGATTAATTCTTTACAGAGTTAAAACTATAAAAAGTAAGAAATTATTGTAATGGCCGTTTTTCATTTGTCAAATCATCTCATTAAAATAATCAAATTAGTAATAACTATTATTAATAACCTATAAATGGTTACTTAACAGGTTTTCAGGATATGACAATAAGACAATTGTAATTTCTGCGATAGGAAAGATTTGACAATACATAAGAATATACACAAGGGAACTATGACTACCTTAATCAAGGTATAAATCCAACATTAATTATATGATTGAGTTTTATAGAGTTCTGCGAAGAATACTTATTTAATGATTTCCGACTGTTGAAATATTAGTTTTTTTATGCAGAATTTAAATGCGGATGTGAAGTGGGAAGTAATGAATGCTGCCTTTCCAAAATATTATCTTTTTCTATTTCTGCGAATAAAGTATAGCCAAGGGATGGCAAATTTATTCTCATAGTTTTACTTTTAACCGAAATAAACTTTCCTTCTCTTCTATAACTGGGTTCATCAAGTATTTTTACACCATCATTTAAATTTACGCCTATTTTTTCCAGTTTTATATCCTTATAATTATTTGTAAATTCTTTCATGGCCTCAATTTCTGCAATATTTATAACAGCAGGACTACCCAGCCAATGCAGCAGATTCACGACACCACTAATCTTATCAAGGCGACAAATCTGATCTTTAGAGATGTATAAAAAAACATAGGATTTAAACAAGGGCTCATATTGTAATCTAATTCGTCCTAATAAATTAATTTTCACAATTTTTAGGGGACAAAAATTTTCAATTTTCCATTTAGTTAATACGGCAGCGACCTTTTTTTCGCATTGTGGTTTAGTATAAACAGCATACCAATTTTTCTGCATATTCTTTGATTTATTTATGAAGTTTGCAGTAATTCTAAGGATTTGAATGTATTCATTAAGGCACACTCTGACAACTATTATGCCCAATAATTATAATTTAATAATTCTTTTCAAGTTCAATTTTATTAAATATTGCTAGTAATTTAAATAAAATAATTAATTAAATTAAATTGTAATAATTAATTATCACTTTTGGTGATATGAGAAAAAGCTATTTTTACCTTAAAACTAATTGTTACTTTCAAAGTATTATAGCTAATAAAAACTTCTACAATCCATCATACTGATTCCTAAGGATTGGAGTTCTAGGCTTGGGGGTGGTACTTAATCAATAGTAACTGGAAAACCATGGATTGAAAATTAGAGGAGTTTTATAGAATTTGGAATATTATTTTGAAGAATTTGAATATTACAACTTGCTTGAAATATTGTTATATGGATGCAAACATAATATTTAAAGAAGTAATATCCAAATTTCCATAACTAATTTCCATTATTTTTTTTACAGAAAGTTTATAGATTAACAAACGGGGATATTATTGCTTTTAAGCAGAAGTATGTTGAGACTTTTATTTTTTTTCCTTCATATCCTGCTTTTTATTGTGGCTTACTTTTAAAGCTGCGACGAATACGGCACCTCCAATAATGTTGCCCGGTACTGCAAGACTTAGAAAATAAATATAATTCGAAAACGTAATTTCGTTACCTGTGAGCATTGCTGCAAACATTTCAACCGAGCCCACAATGCAGTGGTGAAGTCCGGCTACTCCAATTACAAATGTGACGAGAATAATAAGAAGCAACCGGCTTATTATTTCTGTAGTCGATGATATAAGCCAGGCTAACAAGCCCATAAGCCAACCTGCAAAAATTGCGCTGCCAAATAAGGAGTTCCATTTATAATGAGGAATTTGCCCTGCGATGTATTGATACGCTTCGGGTTTTATAATTTCCATCTCGACTGGTAAAGTAGCGAGGATAAT
>JBKJRY010000190.1:0-10999 GCA_046593045.1 Chitinophagaceae bacterium
ATTGATTTAAGAAATAAAAATTTGAAATTGCAGGGAATGCATAATTCATAAAAGTATACTATGGCGTACAATGAAAAACTGGCGGACAGGGTAAGGGAAGTAATTGCCGCAACAGAAAAAAATGTTGAAGAAAAGAAAATGTTCGGCGGATTATGTTTTATGGTGAATGATAAGATGTGTGCCGGGGTGCAACAAAATACTATCATGCTTCGAATTGATCCTGAAAAATATGATGACGCTTTGGAAAAGGAGGGATGCACTCCAATGGAATTTACAGGCAGAACGATGAAAGGTTTTGTCTATATAGACGAGGCGGCCTTAGATACAAAAAAGAAATTGGAATATTGGATGAAGCTTGCATTGGAATATAATATGATTGCAAAGCCTTCAAAGAAGAAAAAAAACAAAGCAAAAAATAAGAAATGATCATTTTGTTATTCAGCAGATAACCTTATTCCACTGCTTCCTGCAATACCGCATCTATACGATCTCTCAGTGTTTCATAATCAGTATAGCCCTTCACAATCATATGAAATTTTGATTCGTTTATTTGAATAAATGCAGCGGGGAAACCAGTCACCTGTAATTGCTTACAAAGTGCAAATTCATAGTGTGCCTGTTCTTTATATTCTTCATCGCCAAGCTTTTCATAAAACTCTTCAGCGGGAATATTATATTTTTCCAGCAGCAGCCGGTATGCTTCATCATCAGTAAGATCGCGGCCTTCAAAATGTAATGCATATTGAAGGTCTGCAGCAAAACTCACTTGTTGATCAGGAAAAAAATCTTTAAAAACACATAATGCAATCGCTGGTTTTTCGGAATGCGGAAACCAATCGCTTTGCCCCGGATGCTTAATATGCCATAGATAATCTTCCCCGAATTTTGCAGCAGTCAACTCTTCCACCCGCTTATAACCTTCTTCTATATATTTCGCTGTGGCTGCTATTGACACCGGCTCATCCGGAAGAATCATTCCGCCTGATAACACTTCAAATTCAAGCCTGCCCTTATATTCAGAATAAATTTTTTTCATTACTTCGCTAAAACCATAGCACCAGCCGCAGTAGGCATCATAGCAGTATATCAGAGTGGGAGTCATTTATAAATCAAAAGTTAAGAAATTTGTCATTAATTCATTGTCAATTCACGAAGATACCGATCAATATATTCATTTTTCTTTTTGAGCTTGTATTGCATTATGAACCGCGGATGCGGCAATGGAACGACCCTTTCAAAGAATTTCATTTCATCATTCAACCTGGAGAGATAAGTAAAATTTTTCCCTTCACCAAGGCAAAAAGCAACATCTCTTGAAATGCCGAAAGTCAATTGAATATCGATGTTTTTAATAATAAATTCCCGAAGGCTTAATAATAAATTCCTGTCATCATAATAGTTAAGATTTTTATTATTCTTTGTAAAGCCAAGCGGGCTGATTGAAGAAATATAAAATTTACTATAGAAGTTTTCTGGTCCACCGAAGGCATCTATCATTTCATAAATAAATACGGAACTTAATTCCTGCTTCTTCTGAAAGGCATTTTCAATCCTGCAAACTGATAAAAGACGCAGAGGATCAGTAAAAGGAATGCCAGTGATACCACCACCAAATCTTCCGGGGTTGATACCTAAGATCAGATGGCGGGAATGGTTATCGTTATAATATTTATTATAAAATTTCCTACAGATACTATAAGTATCCCTGTCTTTAAATGGATTCATTACTTCTACTTCACCAGGAAGTTTAATTTCAAAATCCAGGTTTTTTAGAAAAGAAAGAATTTGTTTTGATACGTGCATCTAAAATGTTATTCCATCTTTATTAATGCGCTTCCAACCAATTTTCTCCCACACCCACTTCAGCGTCAGCAGGAACATCATTTGGAAGCAATAAAGCATTCTGCATACATTCAATTATAATTGGTTTTATTATCTCCACTTCACTTTTATGTGCATCAAATACCAACTCATCATGCACCTGCATGATCATCTTTGATTTGAAATTTTGCTTTTTAAATTCATCATGAATTTTAATCATCGCCAGCTTAATCATATCTGCAGCAGTTCCCTGTATAGGAGAGTTAATTGCGTTGCGTTCTGCATAACCACGTACAGTAAAGTTGGAAGAGTTAATATCCTTTAACCAACGCTTGCGGCCCATTAGGGTTTCAACGTATCCGTTAGCTTTACAAAATTTCACGGTTTCATCCATGTATTTTTGGATGTTGGCAAACTGCTTTTTGTAGTTGTCAATAATCTCTTTGGCTTCGGTACGGGAAATACCTAAATTTTCTGCAAGGCCAAAAGCGCCCTGGCCATAAATAATTCCAAAGTTTACGCTCTTGGCTTTGTAGCGCATTTCTTTGGTAACATCATTTTCTTCCACATTAAAAACCTTTGCAGCTGTGGCTGTATGAATATCTTTACCCAGTTTAAACGCTTCACACATGGCCGGGTCTCCGCTGATGCCGGCAACAATGCGTAATTCAATCTGCGAATAATCTGCAGAAACGATCAGGTGATCACTGTCTCTCGGGATAAATGCTTTTCTTATTTCCCGTCCTCTTTCTGTACGTATAGGAATATTCTGCAGGTTAGGGTTATTGCTGCTAAGCCGGCCGGTTACTGCAATTGCCTGCCCATAGCAAGTATGAATACGCTGCGTTCTTTTATTAATAAGTTGTGGCAATGCATCAACATACGTTGATTTTAGTTTCGTGAGTTCCCTGAAGTTTAAAATATCTTCAACAATAGGATTTTCTTTCGCCAGCTTTAAAAGCACATCTTCCCCTGTAGAATGTTGCCCGCCCTTGGTTTTTTTCGTCTGGGTTCCTATCTGCATTTTTTCAAATAGCACCTCTCCCAATTGTTTGGGCGAAGCCAGGTTAAATTTTATCCCCGCCTGGTCATATACACTTTGCTCACTTTTAGCAGCTTCGGTTTCCAGTTCCTTTGAATAAACATTTAGAAAATTCATATCAACTTTCACCCCTTCGTATTCCATATCTACTAACACTTTTACCAGGGGCGTTTCCACTTCGTTGAATACTTTTTCTACCTCCTTTTCCTTTAGGTAAGGAGTAAAAACATGTTTTAGCTGCCTGGTTATATCTGCATCCTCTACCGCATATTCCTTTGCTTTTTCAACTTCCACATCACGCATGGTTCCCTGGTTCTTTCCTTTCTTTCCTATCAGTTCTGTAATGGAAACGGGGAGGTAGCCAAGGTATTGGGCGCTCAACAGATCCATGTTACGCCTGCCTTCACTTTCTATTACGTAATGGGCAAGCATGGTATCAAATACCTTTCCCTTTATTTCAATGCCGTACCATTTCAATACCAGCAAATCATATTTTATATTTTGCCCAATCCAAATCTTTGACTCATCACCAAAGAGTTCCTTAAAATAATTCAAAATTTTTATCACCTGCTCTTCATCAGCAGGGCAGGGAACATAATACCCTTCGCAGTTGTGATAGGAAAAGCTTAAACCTACAAGCTCTGCTTCATTTGCATCTACATGTGTGGTTTCGGTATCAAATGAAATTTCCTTTTGTTCTTTTAATTTTTGTATTAGGTCCAATATTGCCGCTTCACCTTCTACCAGGAAATAACTATGTGGCGTGTTATCAATATTTTTTTCAGCTGCAAGCCCGGGTTTTTCCTTTGCTTTTTCCTCTTCTTCGGGTTTTGGAATAGGGACCTCCATCGCATTCCCAAAAAGATCAGTCTGTATTACTTGTTTTTCTACAACAAATACATTGTATTCATCTCCTAAAATTCTTTTACCTAATGTCTTAAATTCGAACTCTGCAAAAAGATCTTTCAATACTTCTGTATTGTAAGCCTTTACCCGGAAATCTTCTTCATGAAATTTGCAAGGTACTTCAGTTATTATCGTTGCCAGTTTTTTACTCATTATAGCCATTTCCTTACCCGCTCTTATTTTTTCACCAAGTGCTCCTTTAATATTTTCAGCATCGTCCAATATGTTTTCAATGCTGTCATATTGGGCCAATAATTTTGACGCGGTTTTCTCGCCAACACCCGCAATACCGGGAATATTATCGCTGGCATCGCCCATCAACCCAAGTATATCGATTACCTGGCTCACATTTTTAATATTCCATTTATCGCATACTTCCTTCACGCCCATTATTTCCACTTTCCCTCCCTGGTAACCTGGCTTGTATATCTTTATTTTGTCAGTAACAAGCTGCCCGAAATCTTTATCGGGAGTTACCATAAAAACTTCGTAACCTTCTCTTTCTGCCTGTTGTGCAAGGCCCCCGATGATATCATCTGCTTCATAGCCATCACATTCAACAACAGGTAAATTGAAGCCCTCAATTATTTTTTTTATGCCGGGAATTGAGGAAAGAAGATCTTCCGGCGCTTCCTGCCGGTTAGCTTTGTAATCAGCAAAATCAATATGTCTTTCTGTAGGCGCCCATGTATCAAAAGCTACAGCAAGATGGGTAGGTTTTTCCCTTGATAGTAAGTCAAACAAAGTATTCGTAAACCCAAACTGGGCATTGGTATTCTTGCCTTTTGTAGTGATTATCGGGCTGCGGATAAGTGCATAGTAAGCCCGGTAAATAAGTGCCATCGCATCGAGCAGAAATAACTTTTTTTCCATCGGACAAATGTAAAACAAAGGAAGTAGGCGGCAAAAGCGATTAAATTATGGAAATGCGACAAATAGATAGATAACAATCTGAATTCTTAAAACCTTGCTTCAAGGTAATAAGGCAGCATTGCTCTCCAGGTGGGCCAATCATGCGTCATATCCGTTCCCCATATATCCAGCTCATAATTTATTTCTTTATCGTATAAAATTTTTGCAAATCTTCCGGCAGCACCAGGATCTTCATATGCCCCACTGCCCGAAAGTATGTGAATATGATGGCTGCGTCGGATGTTGTCTAAATACCATTCATCTGTAAGGCCAGGTAGATAATCCTCCGGTGAATTAAAGTAAACCTGGTCGTCATTAAAACCTTTGGAGTATTCATGAAGATTATACACGCCGCTCATGGCAATAACTCCATTTATAAGATCAGGCCTTTTCAAAAACAAATTCATACTGTGTAAAGCGCCGAAGCTGGCCCCACTTATAATAATGGGGGCGTCTTGAGAGGTGCTGTTTTTTATAAATGGAATCACTTCATCAAAAACATATCTATTAAACTGGTTGTGGCGAATGCCTTTATGCTCCCCCAGCATATCGTTATTGAGCCAGCTTTCGGTATTGATGCTGTTTATCGAGAACACCTTTACTTTTCCGGAATCAATAAAATGCGAAATAGAATCTATCAGTTGAAACCGCTCATACTCCAGGTAATCCGCCGCTGCAGTAGGTACCAGTAAAAGAGCAAAGCCGTAATCACCATATGTTACGATCGGCATGTCTTTATCCAGGGAGGGGCTGAACCAAGAAGTGATTTCCCTTTTCATAAAAAGATGTATTAATGTGGCGCAAAATAAAGAATAAATGGAGAAAGGAATTTAATAAACAATATACTTTTAGGTATTCATATCAATCTTTTCTCCAGGTTTTCTTTTACCTCATCAAGCCATTCATCTTTCAAAATACTTAATATGATGCTGTGCCTCCTTATTCCGGGAGTGCGTGTAGGCATGTTGCTTCGCAAAATGCCATCAACTTTACACCCAATAGATTTCATAGCAGCGATGCTTCTTTCATTATTGTTATCAGCCCTTAATTCAAACCGTTCCATACCTATTTTTTCAAAAGCAAAAGCCAGCAATAAATATTTACAATGCTTGTTCAATCCTGTTCCCTGGAAATTTTTCCCATACCATGTGTAGCCGAGTTGAAGAGTTTTTAATTCATTTTGAATGTCGTAAAACCGTGTGCTGCCGGCATACTCATTTGTCTTTTTATCAAAAACTATGAATGGATATTCCTTGCCTTCTTCTCTCCCCTTAAATGCAATGTTCATATAGTTTTGCAACCCTTCTTCACCTTCTGCACCTACTAATGAATATTTCCACAAGTAAGGTTCATTTATTGAAAAGGGAAGTAAATTGTCAAAGTCCTGCTGTTGCAACGGACGAAGCATTACGCGATCATCTTCCAGGATATAATTCTTACTGCAATCAAATTTTTCAGGCATACACGTTTTTATATAGTTAAACCTTATTTCAAACAATTATTTAAAGATAAAGCTTAGGTTAATATTTTTATTTTTTTGAAATTGTGACATTATCTCTTTCGGATTTTTTATAACTTAAAATAATGTTATGGATAAACCTTCTTCTTATTGCCATGCAGTAAGTACTATGGATAAAAATAATATTAATCGCATTTATCATGATACTGCTTATGGGTTCCCAATCGATAATGATGATGAATTGTTTGAGCGACTTGTACTTGAAATAAACCAGGCAGGATTAAGTTGGTCAACAATTCTTAATAAGCAGGAAAATTTTAAAAAGGCTTACAAGAATTTTAATATTAAAAAAGTAGCATTATTCAATGAAAATGATTTCGAAAGATTAATGCATGATCCCGGAATCATCCGCAATCGCCTCAAGATAAATGCTGCGATAGAGAATGCAAAGACATTATTGACAATTCAAAAAGAATTTGGTTCTTTTAAAAGATGGATAGACCAGCATCACCCAAAAACTAAAGACGAATGGGTAAAAATTTTTAAAAACACTTTCAGGTTCACCGGTGGTGAAATTGTAAATGAATTTTTGATGAGCACCGGTTATTTAGTTGGAGCGCATATTGAGAGCTGCCCGGTTTATAAAAAGATGGTGAAGGCAAAGCCGGCATTTCTGAGAAAGTAATCTACTCAAACACAAAAAGTTTTTAAATAAACAGGCAAATGATAAAAGACGATATATCCCTTGCTCAATGGGCATTGGTTGAAGAAATAAAATCAGGTAAATGGAAAACACTAGACTTCCCGAAAATTTCAAGAGAAGATTTTGACATTAACGGGATTGAATTTGTGAATACATTATTTGAAGTGCCTACTATTGAATACCTAAATACATTAAAACAAAATGCAGCAGACAATGGAGTCGCCATGGTTTTAATAATGGTAGATGATGAAGGAGATGGATGCGCTGCTACCAAAGAAGAAAGAAAACAATTCGTGATCAATCATCGCAAATGGATAGATATTGCCCACTACTTAGGATGCCATGCTATACGTACGAATTGCAGGGGAACCGAAAATATTTCAAAAGATGAAGCCTTAAAGTATGCATGTGAAACCTACCATATGTTGCTGGCATATGCAAATGAATCGCAGGTGAAAGTGCTGATAGAAAATCACGGCGGGGTTTCCAATGATCCCGATTGGATGGTCGCCCTTATGAAAGAAGTAGATCATCCCCTATTTGGCACCTACCCTGATTGGCGTGAACCTTCAGGTGATTTTGATAACTATACTTACCTGCAAAAAACAGCTCCTTTTGCCCAAGGAATGTCATACCGAAACCAACCCACAGAAGAACTTACCGCAACGATGATTGGGATATGTAAGAAATCCGGCTATCATGGATGGTATGGAATTGAATCAAACGGACGGCAGGCAATAAACGAGGGCAAAATATTATTAAACAAATATCTTTTTGAATAATGATTTTGCAACGCATTCAGAATAGGTTGACTGAGAAAGTTCTTATATTTATCAAAGTGTTTATACCTCCTGCAAAATATTATTATCACCACTCTCTCACGATAAAAAGCTTGTAAATGAAAAAAGACATTAACCAAAACAATTCAACAAACGAAAATCAAAAAGAAGATTCTGAAAATACCCCTGTAATAAATTCGCAAATGACCAGGCGGAAATTTGTCGAATTGACAGCAGCAACGGCTGCAGCTTTTACCATTGTGCCAAGACATGTTCTCGGTGGAAAAAACTATGTTGCACCAAGCGATAAAATTACATTGGCTTACATAGGTGTGGGCACACAGGGCATAAGAGAGTTGTTGCCTTTGCTGGCTCAGCCCCAGATTCAGGTGGTTGCAGTTTGCGACCCTAATAAAGAAGCAAGGGGATACAAAGATTGGGGAACAACTTATTTAAGAGATGAAATCCGTAACGCAATCAATGATTCTAGCTGGACACCCGGTGGCGATAACATTATACCAGGAGGAAGAGATAATGGAAAATCCATCGTCGATGCTTTTTATGCAAACGTGCGCCCTGAACAAAAGTATAAAGGTTGCAAAGCCTATGAAGATGTGCGTGAATTATTTGAAAAAGAAAAAGATGTGGATGCAGTTAAAATAATGACGCCCGATCATCTTCATGGTATTCTTTGCATAGCAGCAATAAAAAGAGGAAAACATGTGCTGGTGCATAAGCCAATTTCTAACCGGTTGATAGAAGGAAAGAAAGTAATTGACATGGCGCGGGCCAGTAAGGTGATCACACATTTGATTCCATGGGATTCAAACGGCTCCATGGAAACCGTAATGGCATGGATCAACGGAGGCGCTATAGGCACGCTAACAGAAGTACATAACTGGACTAATCGTCCCGTGTGGCCGCAATATCCTGAGCTCCCTAAAGAAACTCCGCCTGTGCCTGATGGATTTAACTGGGATCTGTGGCTTGGCCCCGAATCCGATCGTCCTTATAGCCCGGAGTATACGAATATGGTGTTCAGGGGCTGGTACGATTTCGGCGGCGGTTCTATGGCTGACATGGGCCACTACAGCCTTTGGACAGTTTTCAATGCATTGAAGTTGACCTCGCCTGTAAGTGTAGAGCCACACCGCAGCCATGTCTGCGATTTCAACGGTGCCGTTCCATTCCGCATTAATAATGATTTTTCGTTCCCAATGGCCAGCACGGTTCGCTTTAAATATCCTGCAAATGGCAACAGGCCTGCGGTGGATCTATGTTGGTACGATGGAGGCATGCGGCCGCCAATACCTGTTGAATTAGTAAACGTTAATAAAGAACTACCACAGGAAGGGATGATGTTTGTTGGTGACAAGGGTAAGATCCTCGCCGGTTTTAATGTACAGGATCCTCAAATTATTTCCGGTAAAAAAATGGATAATCCTTCCAATGCAAATACCGATAAAAGAAGCCAGGTGGAACAAACTTCCGAGGCATTGCCATTGTTTGTGGATGCATGCAAAACAGGGAAACAATACCCCGGTAATTTTCCCGAAGCGGAGGCAATAACAGAAGCAGTAAATTTATATGCAGCAGCATTAAGAGCAAACAAACTGTTACAATATGATGCCGCAAACCACCAGGTTACCAATGCACCAGAAGCAAACAAATATTTAAGCCGTGAATACAGGCAGGGCTGGGATCCGGCAACTATTTAATTATAACCCAAAGAGGAATGAAAACCTGTGACGCCCAAATGGGATGACATACAAATAAAAAACTATTATGAAACAAATAAACCGCAGAAAATTTATCACCCAAACTTCCATGAGCCTTGGTGCCGCATTAGTCTTATCGCAATTACCAAAGCAAATCTTTGCCGGGGCAAAAGCGGCGGGAATGCCGCTTGGTTTTCAAACATGGGTTGTAAAAGATATGCTGGCAAAAGATTTTGCCGGTACGTTCAAAATGGTTGCAGTACAAGGGTATCAGCTTGTAGAGATGTGTTCTCCGAAAGGCTATAAAGACAGTGGTTTTGGCCCGCTGATAAATATGAAAACTGCTGAGATGCGCAGTATCATAATGGACGCCGGTCTTACATGTCCAAGTTGTCATTTTGGTTTTAGTGAACTTACTACTGATCACCTGAATGAACGTATCGAATTTGCAAAAGAGTTAGGACTTACACAGATGATATGCTCTACATTCGGGTTACCAAAAGAAGTTAAGCTAGACGACTATCTCGTCGCTGCCGATAAACTAAACACAGCCGCGGAAAAAATAAAAAAAGCAGGTATGCAGGCCGGCTTCCACAATCATGAGTTTGAATTTGCAACACTAGATGGTAAACTTGTCTACGATGCATTGATGAGCCGTTTTGATCCTGACCTGGTTAAAATGCAATTCCAGACAGAAGTCATCAACCTTGGCTATAAAGCCTCTACCTACTTTAATAAATATCCCGGAAGATTTATTTCATCACACCTATCAGACTGGACCGCTGATAAAAAAGAAGTGCCCATTGGCCAGGGTATTATTGACTGGAAAGAATTTTTTGCTGCCGCAAAAACGGGTGGTGTAAAAAACTTTTTTGTGGAAATGAACCCCGAGACTTTTAAAGATAGTGCGGAGTATATTAATGGGCTTGAGGTTGGTTGATACATGGCTAAAATCTTTTTGAAAATACTATCAGATACAAAGATGAACTTTGGCATAACTTAGCTATACTTTTTATAATTAATAGCTGTAAAGTTATGTTAGCAGTGTGTAGTAATTTCTGCGAAACTTTTTAATAAACTAATTTGCATAAGAATTTCAGAAGAACAATGCAGCAAATTTCCTTATTCCCAAGTATAAATGAATTACCTAGTCATTATGCTGAGCGTCTTTCAAAATATTACGCTTCAAAAACTAATCAGGATCACAAAAAAGATTTAGGTCAATTTTTTACTCCTCTTTTGCTTTCAAATTTTATTGCTTCATTTTCTTCAACTGATAAACGTAAAGTAAGAATACTCGACCCAGGTTGTGGTACATGCATTTTAAGCAGCTCCTTAATTGAAAAACTTTCAGAAAATAAAAATCTAAAAATAATCGAACTAACTACGTATGAAATTGATCCTAAATTAAATGTTTATACAGCAGCTTCATTATCGCACTTAAATAATTGGCTTACAAAAAAGGGATTGACTCTTAAAATAAATCATCGAAGTGTTGATTTTATAAATGAGAATTATGCAGCTATTGATTCATTAAGTAAAGAGAAGTTTGATATAATTATTTCTAACCCTCCATATTTTAAAATTTCAAAGTTAGATGAAAGAAAAAATTTGTTTAAAACACTATCGAACGGACAATTAAATATTTATGCAGTTTTT
>JBKJRY010000211.1:0-4862 GCA_046593045.1 Chitinophagaceae bacterium
TTTAATATTGCTTTCTTTTACAAAAGGCGCAGCAATATTTTCCTGGAACTCAGGTGTCAATCCCACTTCCGAAAACTCACTTATTCCGGGTGCATACTTTGCACTTGTTTGATGAGCCTCTTGCACAAAAGAAGGATGAATATGATTGATGGTGTAAACCTTCGTTGCCTTAATATTCGCCAGCGTATGTGGCGCTGCTTTTACAGGACGGTTGATATATCCAACCAACGGCGGATTGGAACCGATATGCACAATACTGCTAAAAATACCCAGGTTGAGTTGTCCCTGTTCACTCACAGTTCCAATAAGATTAACCGACTTGAAGCCGGTAAGGCTATTGATAAAATTAGCCCTGTAAAAACGTTCCCATGATTCTATATCTGAAATACTAAAAGAAGCCATGTTTTTAATTTATTAGTGACTAAACATTGTAACTGGTAAATTGTTTTAAGCATTCATGATAAGAAAGAAACCCTGGAACCGGGTAAACCTGCCTGTGTATAGTGTTAGTAGCAAAATGGCTGATAACAGCAACACGCACATCATCACCTATGCTTCGCAGATAAGCGTGCAACCAAAGAGGTTTATCTGCGGCATTTATTATGGCACACAAGCATTATTAAATATAGAAGCATTTGGTGAATTTGTATTGCAATTGCTTGCAGTTAACCAATATCGGCTGGTTGATTTGTTAGGAAAGAAGTCTGGAAAAACCATTGATAAAATAAGCCGTCTGAGAAAAAGAAAGGAGTTGATTGAGTTGAATAATTTTTACGTTTTAAAAAACTGTTTGGCTGTTATGCAGCTAAAAGTAGTCAGCAGTTTTGAAGGCGGAGACCATAAAGGTTTCTTATGCGATGTAGTGGCATATAAAAATTTGAACGAAGGAAATGAGCTTACACTGGATACTTTAAGAGAAAAAAAATTGATTCGTATTTAATGAAACAAATAAAAAGAGAAAATCTTCCAGTAAGAATATGTGTTGTATGCGGCAGATCATTTAGCTGGCGAAGGAAATGGTCAACCGTTTGGGAGGAGGTGAAATATTGCAGTGATAAATGCAGGATGAATAAAAATAAATAAGCAACAGAAAATGACAATAGCAGATAATTTAAGTGTGGCAGACAAAGACCGCATCATAGAAATGGCCTGGGAAGACAGGACAAGTTTTGAAGCCATTGAAATGCAATTTGGCTTAAAGCAGCAGGATGTAATTAAACTGATGCGAAAGGAAATGAAAGCAAGCAGTTTTAAACTGTGGAGAGCAAGAACAAAGGGCCGCAGCACCAAACATGAAGCATTGAGAAGTGATGAAGTGGACAGGTTTAAATGCAGCCGTCAAAAAACAATCAGTTGTAATAAAATCACTAAACGGTAATATGCATTTAAATTTATTTTCTGAATCTACAGATAATGCTGCTGTTGATTTTCCTACTTCTTACGAGAAAATTCTTGAAAGAATAAATCATATTAATCCAACTCAATATGGCAAGACGAGAAATTTTATTAATGGCGCCGTTACTTATTTATCACCTTATATTTCAAGAGGTGTTATTTCAGTAAAACAGGTGATGGATGGCGTTTTGCAAAAAGAATATAAGCCTTACCAGGTAAATAAATTTTTGCAGGAGCTTGCCTGGCGGGAATATTATCAACGGGTGTGGCAACATGTTGGTGATGATATTTGGAAAGATATTAAACAGCCGCAGCCTGATGTGTTGCATCATCAAATGATTAAAGCTGTTGAACACGCAACGACTGGGGTTGATGTAATAGATGAACAGATAAAAGAATTGTACAGCACTGGTTACATGCACAATCATGTACGTATGTACACGGCTTCGATGGTTTGCAATATGACAAAAGCGCATTGGCTACAACCTTCCAAATGGATGTACTATCATCTGCTTGATGGTGACATAGCAAGCAATAACTGTAGCTGGCAATGGGTGGCTGCGGCATTTGCTTCAAAAAAATATTATTTCAACCAGGAGAATGTAAACAAATACACTTTTAGTAAACAGCAAAATACTTTTATAGATAAACCTTATGAAGAAATAATATCCATGCCTGTTCCTGGTACATTGAAGTCAACTACTAATTTATCATTACAAACAGAACTACCAGCTACCCAAATTTCTGCTTTGGATATCAACAAACCAACCCTTATTTATAATTCATATAACCTTGATGTAACGTGGAGAAAAGACGAAGACGTAAACAGGGTTTTATTATTAGAGCCATCCCATTTTGAAAAATATCCGGTAAGCGAAAAGGTCATGCAGTTTATTATTGACTTGTCAAAAAATATTGATGGTATCGTATTATATACCGGAGAAATTTCTGATATAGTTAGTCTGTATAAAAATTCCATTTCATTGGATACCCGTTGCATCATTTCAAAAGACCATCCCGCCTTTACTTATTATCCCGGAATAAAAGACAGCAGGGACTGGATGTTTCCGGAAGTAACCGGCTACTACAATTCCTTTTTTTCATTTTGGAAAAAATGTGAAAGGTTTTTGAAGTAAATCCGCATCCCCGAACTTACCGGCTACTGTTCAAGATTTCTTCCATTCTTCCGCCATTTATCGTACAAGAAAAATTTCGGTTCAACAATTAAAAAGTTAATTGTTTTCAGTATTTCAGGTTATTGTTTATTTATCCCTGCTGTTGTTACGCACAACGTTCCACGAAGTATAAAACCGCAATAGATATATTCTAACAACTCTGAATTTTCAATAATTTTTAAACTTTTTAATAAGTAATCTGTTTATTCTTTACATAACATCGTTAAACAAAATATTAATGATTATTTTTTACAAACTTTTGAGAATTTCTATTTTTTCGTAAATTAAAACCATATATAAATGCATGCTACACTACTTGAGGTTCTACCAATCTCAAACGACAATTACGTTGCCTTTACATTTTTTGTAGGCACCATGGCGATGATGGCCGCATCTGTATTCTTTTTCTTTGAGCTGAACAATGTACCGCAGAAGTGGCGGACATCTGTTCTTGTTTCCGGCCTTATCACTTTTATTGCTGCTGTACATTATTACTACATGAGGGACTACAACCTGGAAACGGGCGAATCTCCTGTGTTCTTCCGTTATGTTGACTGGATTTTAACCGTACCATTAATGTGTGTTGAGTTTTACCTTATCACAAAAAAAGCTGGTGGAAAAGCAGGCCTGCTATGGCAACTCATTTTTGCATCTGTTTTAATGCTGGTAACCGGCTATATTGGCGAAGCCATTTACGGCAACCAAACACAAAGCTGGATTTGGGGATTAATAAGCGGCCTTGCTTATTTCTATATTGTTTACCTCGTTTGGTTTGGTGAAGTAGCTAAACTTGCAGGTGATGCAGGGCCGGCGGTTGCCAAAGGTGTAAAAACCTTAGGTTGGTTTGTGCTGGTTGGATGGGCCATTTATCCAATTGGGTACATAGCAGGTACAGCCGGTGGCCTTTTTGGCTTCCGGGTTTTTGAAGGTCTGTCAATGGATATTGTTTATAATATTGGGGATGCAATCAACAAGATTGGTTTTGGGCTGGTGATTTACACACTGGCACAATCTGATAAGATAGTATCCTCATCCTATGCTTAACTAATATTGAGAAGTGCAGTCCAAATTGTATTGCACTTCTTATTTTTTTAAAATTCATCTTTTAAAAAACATTGTATGATAAGGATTGTATTATTATTGTCAGGCTGTATGTTGTTGTTATTTCAACAATATATATTGCCGTTCAATAACAATACACAATTCATTATTTTTTTATTAGGAATACTTTTATTAGGGGTGCCCCATGGGGCGGCGGATCTTCTGATAGCCACACAAAATGCAAACGGCAGTAAAAAATCATTTTCAAAATTTCGATTTTTAGCAATCTATATTTCACGGCTTGTTTCCTTCGCTGCAATCTTGTGGTTTTTCCCTTTGGCTGGCAATCTTTTGTTCATCCTTTTTGCTGCTTACCATTTTGGAGAAACAGATTTATACCAGTTCAAGACCAACACATTGCCAGGCAAAGCATTTGTTATCTTTTACGGATTGCTTATTTTTTCTGTTATCCTGCTGCATCATTTTGAAGAAGTAAAACCTGTGCTTCAACTATTCAGCGCAGGTAAGGAAAATGCAGTGTTTATCAACTGGCTTGATGTAAACCGATACAAAGTCATTTCAGTTTCCGGAATATTATTTTTTACAACAACATTTATTTATTTTCTGCTGAACAACAACACAGGTGCAAATGATAAAGGGCAGTTCTTAATCCGTTTTGCAGTTATTTTGTTAATCCTGTTCAACCTGCCCATGCTGCTTGGTTTTACATTCTACTTTGTAGTGTGGCATTCTGTTTTATCTCTCAATAATATTACTACCTATTTAAGAAAGAATAATTCCTATACTCAAAATAGCATTAAGAGGGAAATAATATTGTACAGTGTTTTGGCATTTGGTGGAATTGCCTTGTTTGGTATAACAGGTTTTATGTTTATCAACAGCAATGCCATGGCGGGTTACCTGTTTTTAGGCCTTGCAGTGCTTACTGCACCGCACATGCAAATTATGCATGAAATGTACAACAGCTTAAGGCAAATAAAACCCGCACAAAATTAAGAATCACTTGAAAATTATTTTACTATTAAAATGCTACTAAATGCTCAAGAGATTCAAGACTTTAGAACTATTAATTGTAGCATCGTTCCGTGGGCAGAAATGATCCGTTTTAGTGGCAAGATTTTATACAGACTACAGCATTGATGCAGGTAAGAAAATTACATTAATGATTGCAGGTAAGCCTGTAATTGAGGATTTGATTCCTGCAAAAGAAATAGAATAAGAAATAAAGAC
>JBKJRY010000419.1:0-11357 GCA_046593045.1 Chitinophagaceae bacterium
TTAAAGGATGAAAAATATAAATATTTGTTCACAGTTGAAGAAATGAATAAACTTGTTTTGGATGGAATCCCATTAAGGGATGCCTATAAAAAAATTGCACAGGATATAGAAGATAATAGTTATTCCTATGATGATAATATTAAACATACCCATATCGGTTCAATAGGGAATCTTCAAAATGAAGCAATTGCTGAAACTATGAGAGAAATTATATCCCGTTTTAGTTTTGCAAAGATGAATGATGCGTTACAAAAATTATTAGAGTAAATTGCCAACTTCATTTATTGAAATGTTGGCACGAATCCAATATAAATAATAGTTGCACGAGTATGTCTGAAGAAAATAAAAAACGGATTGCGATTTTTGGGTCTACAGGTTCCATAGGCACACAGGCGCTGGAAGTAATTGAGGCAAATCCAGGTTTGTTTGAAGTGGAAATTCTGACTGCCCAAAACAACGATGATCTTCTTATTCAACAGGCATTGAAATTTTTTCCCAATGCCGTAGTTATTGGCGATGAAAAGAAATATGAAAAGGTAAAAGCAGCCTTAATTCCAAAAAATATAAAAGTTTTCAGTGGGATGAATGCATTGGAAGAAGTTGCGGATTTTGACACTTATGATGTGATGCTGGCTGCAATTGTAGGGTTTGCTGGTTTAATTCCTACTTTAAAAGCGGTTGAAAAAGGTAAAGCGATAGCATTGGCTAACAAGGAAACATTAGTTGTTGCCGGAGACATTGTAATGCAGAAGGCGTTGGAAAACAGGGCGCCGATCATTCCTGTAGATAGCGAACATTCAGCCATTTTTCAGTGTCTTGTAGGGGAAACAAGAAACAAAATTGAAAAAGTTATTTTAACTGCCAGTGGCGGCCCGTTTTTGGGAAAGAAACCAAATTTCCTCGTGAACGTTAAGAGAGATCACGCCCTCCAACATCCCAACTGGGCGATGGGTGCAAAAGTCACTATTGATTCAGCAACATTGATGAACAAAGGGCTCGAAATGATTGAGGCCAAATGGCTTTTTAATTTAACGCCCGACCAGATAGAGGTAATAATTCATCCGCAAAGTATTATCCACAGCATGGTTCAGTTTGAGGACGGGAGCGTGAAAGCCCAGATGGGATTGCCGGATATGAAGTTGCCAATACAATATGCCCTTGCTTTTCCTTACAGGTTAGCAAATAATAGCGCAAGGGCAAACTTCAGGAAGATTCCTAACCTGAATTTTGAAGAGCCTGATATAAAAACATTTCGGAACCTGGTACTAGCTACAACTGCACTGGAAAAAGGGGGTAATTTACCTTGTGTACTTAATGCTGCAAACGAAATTGCCGTTTGGGCTTTTTTAAATAACCGAATAGGATTTCTAGATATGACAGCCGTAGTTGAGAAAACTATGGACAAAATAAATTATATAGAAAAGCCAAATCTTACAGAATATTTTGAAAGCGATGGCGAGGCGCGTAATTTCGCAGCTTCATTACTAAATATGTAAGCCCCCTGCTACTTAAGTGAGGCATGAAAGACATATTTCTCGTTCAAAATTAAGATAAAACTTAAAATCATTTATCATACATCGTACCTTAAATATCGTACATCACACATTATATGACATTATTAGCTATTAACTGGCAGCACGTGGGTTTGCAAGCCGGGTATCTTATTTTTTCGTTATCAATCCTTGTAATCATTCATGAATTTGGTCATTACATCACAGCCAAATGGTTCAAATGCCGGGTGGAAAAATTTTATCTTTTTTTTGATCCCTGGTTTTCACTTGTGAAGAAAAAAGTTGGCGAAACAGTGTATGGTATAGGATGGCTTCCATTGGGCGGGTATGTAAAGATAGCCGGAATGGTAGATGAGAGTATGGATAAAGAACAATTAAAACAACCTCCCCAACCATGGGAATTCAGGAGCAAGCCGGCATGGCAGCGGCTTATTATTATGCTCGGTGGAGTCACTATGAATATTCTCCTTGCTTTCTTTATTTATGCAATGATATTATTCCATTGGGGAGAGCAAAGATTACCTAATGAAAATGCACAGAATGGGATTTGGGTTACGGATAGCCTTATGAGTGAAATAGGTTTGAAGAATGGTGATAAAGTGATTGCTGTGAATGGTGACTTTATTAAATATTTCGGCCAGCTTCCTGCGAAAATTTTATTGGGAAGGGAAATAACTGTAAACAGGGACGGGGATACCAGGACCATTCATATCCCTGTGAATATGATTGAAAAACTGGTAGAGAAAAAAGGGAAGCGAACAGTATTATTAATGCCCAGAACTCCATTAATTATTGCTCCATATGACGCGCAGGATTCAACTAATGCACAAAAAGCCGGTTTGCAGGGCTATGATAAAATCATACAGGTCGATTCATTAAAGGTTGACTTTTTTGATCAATTGGCTGCTTACCTGCAAGGTAAAAAGGGTGATACTGTTTCTTTAATTGTAAACAGGAATAATGAACTGGTAAGCAAAGAAATATTGGTTGATGCAGATGGGAAAATCGGTCTGAATGGCTTTGGCGAAAATCAATATGATAGCCTTGGAATTTTTAAATTAGAACATACGAAATATAGTTTTCTTGCTTCGTTTCCGGCAGGTGTAAAAAAAACAGGGCAACAACTTGACTTTTATATTCAACAATTTAAATTGATCCTCAATCCGAAAACCGGCGCCTACAAAGGCCTTGGAGGTTTTAAAACCATGGCTTCTATTTTCCCAAGTAGCGGCTGGAACTGGGAAGCATTCTGGAACATTACCGCATTCTTCTCTATTATATTAGCCTTCATGAACCTGCTGCCTATTCCGGCTTTGGATGGCGGCCATGTATTATTCACCTTAATTGAAATGATATCCGGACGCAAGCCCAGCGACAAATTCCTGGAATATGCGCAAATTGCCGGCATGGTTGTGCTCTTTGCACTTATGCTTTTCGCCAATGGAAATGATTGGTTTGGATGGGGGAGAGGGAAGTAATTCAATGTACGTTGTGGGATGTACGAAGTACGACGTTCTTGCAATACCGGGTTTATAGTAATAAAACATGTCAAACATCGGGCGTGATATTTGTCTTCACATCGTACGTCAAACATCCCACATCGTACATTGCATTTAAAGTTCTATTCCGATTTTTTTCATCAAAATAGAAGCATTCAAACTATTGCATACGCCGGGTTTTAAGATGTAATCGAAATAAAGTTCATCATTGCTTACCTGCACATCAAAATGGTAGTTAATAATATTTTCGGGATATTCATTTTTTAATTGTGCAAGTTCAAGATCATGCGTTGCAATTATTGCCGCCGCGTTGTGTTTTATTAATTGCTTCATTAGTGCAACAGAGCCGGTATGCCTGTCCAGTGAATTGGTTCCCCTTAATATTTCGTCAAGCAGGATAAAAACTTTTTCTCCATTGTTTACCTTTTCAATAATTGTTTTAAGTTTTTTTAACTCAGCATAAAAAGTGGAAGTGCTTTCTTCAAGATTATCCGTTATGCGCATGCTGCTTATAACCTGCACATGCGACACCGTAAATGTTTTGGCACATACCGGGGCGCCTGCCATTGCTAATACAACATTTACACCTATGCTCCGCAAGTAAGTACTTTTGCCTGCCATGTTGGAACCCGTTACCAACATTAGTTCACCATCGTGCTTCATGGCAATATCATTATTTACCCTTTTCGTTTTCGACAGTAGGGGATGCCCTATTTCTTTTCCTTCTATAAAAAAATATCCGGGAACAATAGATGGAAATATCCAGCCAGGTTCATTGAAATAAAGCGTCGCAAAACTGTTGAGTGCTTCGGTTTCGCCCAACGTTTCAAACCATAAATTGATATTTTTTTGATGTCCGGATTTCCACTCTTCCAGGTCCAGCAACTGCTGCAGGTTCCAGAGCAGCAAAATATTTAGTGGTGCTGATAGCACAAGGTTATATCTCAAATCAAGTTTATCAAGCAGCTTTTTGATTTGCTTTATTTCCCCCGATGCTTTTTTATTGTCATGAATAAAATTAGTTTGCAGATCGTGGAATAATTTACTTTCAAAAACACCTGTTTCAATATGATTAATACTCTCATACAACACATCCAGTTCCTCAGCTATCCTGGACAGTTTCTCATGGATCGGGGCTATGATTTTATTGATTTGATATGCAATAACGGCAAATAATAACAGGAAAGAATAGAACAGAGCTGAACCCACTAAATCGAAAATATAAAACGTAACTACACTCAATATAATAGCAGGTAGTACATAACGCAGCCATTTCCATGGCTTAAATTGAGAAAACACCGGCGCTTCTTTTACCCAATTGTGCAGGCGTTGTTGCGTTGCAAAAGAAATTTGTTTTTCTCTGCCAAGAGCCTGCAGTTGTTGCCGCCATTGGCTTTTGCCCGACAATTCTTTAATCGCCAATTGTCTTTTCACAATAACTTCCGACGTAGCGGGAGATTTTAAACAATCAGCTAACCTACTGCTTCCCATTTCAGACGACGATCGGTTTATGTACTGAAAGAGAGATGCTCTGCCGTAAACATCGAGGTCATTTGAGTAAAAATGATCTGCCGGTGCAAACTGGTTTCCGCTGGGAAAATCATGATAGTTGCCTTCAAGAAACTTTAATTCATCTTTATTAATATTTATAAGATGATTTAGATGATTGATGGCATCTTTATTTGCAAGATCAGCAAAAAGCAATTTTGCAAAGATGATAAGAAGTAATACAGTTGCAATGATTACATACCATACGCTCAATGCCCACAATACATAAAATGCAATAATTATTGCTGCAATGCTCCCAAAGCGCAGCCACCCCAATGAAGATTTTTTGCGTTTTAATTTTTTAAGATCGTTTTCAAAATCCCGGATCTGTTTGTCGTAAAAATCTTTAGGTTCCATTAAATCGCATTACTTTAAAATCAATAAAACTAGTGCTTATAAGCTAATTAATAATATGGGTTGAAATAATCGATAGGAGCAAGATTATAAGACGTGCGTATGGGCTATGAACTTATAACTGGGCCTTGTTTATTATCATCAGTAACGAAATCAAACGGTAAGGAAAAGTAAAATGTAGATCCTTTGCCTTCTTCACTATCTGCCCATACTTTGCCTTGATGTGCATTGATGATCTGGCGGCATAGATATAAGCCGAGGCCGATGCCTTCAAGATTCTTTGTTTTTTCGGCCCTGAAAAAGCGGTCAAAAATATAAGGTAATTGTTTGGCCGGGATACCCAGGCCTTCGTCTTTTACAGATACTGTAACCGCAGTAGCATCATGGGAAATGCTTAAAATAACATCAGTCTTACCATCTGAGTATTTAATACCATTGCTCAGGTAATTGGTTACGACCTGTATAAGACGGTGCCGGTCTCCCGACACCTGTATGTTCCCGTCACTTCTTACTAAAATGTGGTATGATGGATGTAACACTTCTACAGTTTGTATGGCTTCATTAATCATTTCACCAAGATCGAATATTGATATATCCAACTTCATATTTCCGGAATTGATCCGTGTTGCATCATATAATTCTGCAATCATCTTATTGAGGCGGAAAACATTGTTTTTGCTCCGCTGGAGCAGGTCATTAAAATCCAAATTATTGCCATCTAATATTGCTTCAATCATTAAGTCATGACAAAGAACAATATTGGCAAGGGGGTTTCTGAGTTCATGAGCTACAAAACCCATTATATCTTCTCTTTCACGTTCTATCTGCTTATGGACAGTAATGTCGTGAATAACGATCAGTACGTTATTGGACTTATTATAATGCGGCAATGAATTGCAGCTAACATCAAATATTTTTTGCTTCCCTTCTGCAGTTTTTATTTCGATAGCTACATTTGCAAAGCCCTTGCTGTGTTCAATCGTGCCTTCTATTTTGCTTAATAATTCTTTGCACCCATCGTATGCGCAGATGATATCTTTAAAATTTATTTGGTTGCCCTCCCCGGTTTTTGAATTAAAAATTGAAAAAAAAGCCCCGTTTGCCTTTACGATGTTAATGTCAGCATCTAATACAATTACAACATCTTCAATCGAGCTAAGTATATTTTCATTAAACTCATTTAAATGTTGTAAAGAAATTTCTGACGTTTTTTGCATGTGAATATTCTGTATGATTTTTAAAATATTATTATCTCCTTTATCATTTTTCACCAGGATTGATTCACCCGAAACCCATGTTATTGATTCATCTTTAGATACGAGGTAATTGTTATCAAACGCCTGACCCCTGTTAAGCACCTGGTAAATTTCTGCTTCGGGTTTTCCCTTAAGGCAATCTTCCTGGGTAAAAAATATAGAAAAATTTTTGCCGATTATATCTTTGGAATCATAACCGAAGCAATTATCAAAAGCACTATTACTTGCGAGCACAGTCCCATCATCATCTAACAAGAGAATATTATTTTGCCTTGAATTATGAAATAAGGATTCGAAATAGTTATACGATGAAAAAGAATGGGGATCATTTGTCATTTCAGGAGGTTAACTTAAATGCACAAAGGTAGTTATTCTGTAAATTTCCTTATAAAAAAAGTTTACTTATCCAACACAATTCTACTCCTGTGCTTTCAGGATTTTATCAGCAATTCTTTTAATTTAAAAATCCGAAAATTAATTTAAGGCGTATTAAAGAACTGCCAGATTTGGCGGGGCGGCTTTTGTTGTATATAAAGGAGTCAATCAAAATGCTTGTATCCGTTTTCTAAAAAACAGCGCCCTACAATTTTTTTTGACATTCAATCTTCTTTTTCTAAAAAAGATTTTACCAGGAGTGACCATTGAAGTTCAGAAATTCCTATGAGTGCGGCTCCTCCCACTAAGGTGTTTCTTATTTTATCCTGCACCTTTTCAGTATCAGTATTTAATACTTCGTTACGGCCATGATAAGATGAAGTAACGATATTGTTTTGCCTGTGAATAATGAAAACAGATGTAGCATTATTCGTGAAAAAATGGGCAGTTTCAGTAGCTGCCTTTTTCGGATTTTAGCTGATCGCACACGCATGCCCATGCTTTCTTCTTCTGCATTGGAATCACTATGGTCATCTATTAATTCTACTTCTACCCAATCAAATCCATCACCTGATGATGGCCCGGGTCCCGGAACATCAATTTCAATATAGTCGTCGACTTTTGATAATGAATTGCTGTGAACACCCCGGTTATCTTTGATCGAAAACTGTGCACTTGCAAATCCAATTATCTTATGCCATTTATTTATGTCAAGTATTCTGTTACAAGCCTTGCTGAAAAGTGTAATTGCCTCTTGGTTGCTATTCAATGTTACGGAGTGTTCTACATCAGTATGCTTGCCTTTTATATTTTCGGGTACCAGGTAATCACTCTTTGTACTTTCCATAGCTATTCATTTTATTTCCCAAAAATCTTTTGATCTTAAAATTAGGCAGTGAGAGTAGTAAAGCGTACTAAGACTTGTATGACAGTATGAATGTAATTTAAATATTTTACAAGTGTTGTGTCTTAGATGTATAATATTAATATGTAAAAGGGTAGATTCTTACACCGTTTATTCAAAATTTTATAATGAGATGCCTATAGTGATTGTTTGCCATGTGGAGAATCGGGCCGCATCATTGTATTTAGCAATAGATTTGTACATTGCGCTTGCAGAAAACGCTGCAAACACAGGATATTAAAAGATATGATAGAAATATATGAGTAAAAAAATAGGAAAGAAAAAGCCTTTATCACTTGTAAAAGGAACATTGGACATAACCCGTTCCGGCATAGGTTATGTAATCGCTGAGGGACAGGAAAAAGACGTACTCGTGCGGCCTAATGATTTCAACAGGGCAATGGATGGCGACACCGTTCTTGTCAAATTAAAGGAATCAAACGGCAGGCGTGCAGAAGGGATAGTGCAGGAAGTGGTAGAAAGAAAACAAACAGAATTTATTGGTGAGATTGAGTTGAATACCAATTTTGCATTCTTTAAGCCGGATACTTCAAAGCCAACCCCCGATTTTTATTTAAGTAACCGCAACCTGAACGGGGCTGTTAATAAAGATAGGGTAGTAGTAAAATTTCTCAAGTGGGAGCAGGACGAGAAGAAGCCTGAAGGCAAAGTGATGACAGTGCTTCGGGCTAAGGATAAGGGTGATATGGCTATGAAAGAAATCATCATCCAAAATGGCTTTCAACTTGAATTTCCTCCGAAGGTGTTGGAAGAAGCCAATGCCTTAAATGATACTATTGACAGTAAGGGACTTGAAAAAAGAAGGGACTACCGCGGAGAACTTACATTCACAATCGATCCTGCCGATGCGAAAGATTTTGATGATGCCCTATCTATAAAAAAATTGGGTAAAGATGAATATGAAATAGGGGTTCACATAGCGGATGTAAGCCATTTTGTATTGCCGGGAACTGCGCTTGATGAAGAAGGCTACAACAGGGCGACAAGTGTGTACCTGCCCGATCGCGTTAACCCGATGTTGCCCGAAAAAATTTCAAACGAACTTTGCTCGCTCCGGCCGCATGAAGACAAATATACCTTCTCCGTTATTTTTAAAATAAATAAGGGTAAAGTAAAAGATTACTGGTTGGGTAAAACATTCATTCATAGCGACCACCGTTTTAACTATGATGAAGTGCAGCAAATAATCGAATCGGGAATTGGAACATACAGCGAAGAAATTAATTGCCTCAATACTATGGCGAAAAATTTCAGGAAAGAAAGATTTAAAAACGGCGCCATAAACTTTTCATCAACAGAAGTAAAGTTTCAACTGGATGAAACCGGTAAGCCAACAGGCATTATTATAAAAGAAAGTAAAGAGTCGCACCAGCTTATTGAGGAGTTTATGTTGCTGGCAAACCGCACTGTTGCAGCGCATGTCAACAAAGTAAAAATAAATAAAAAGCCCGTACCGTTTCCATATCGCATTCATGATACTCCTGATGAAGAGAAACTAAAACCCTTTGCAGCTTTCGCAAGAAAATTTGGTTATAAATTTGATATTCATGATGAAGATGCAATAGCCGCCTCCTTCAACCAGCTAATGCTCGATGTGCATGGCAAGCCTGAACAACATGTGCTGGAGCAACTTGGTATCCGCACCATGGCCAAGGCGATTTATACTACCGAAAATGTTGGCCACTATGGCCTCGGCTTCGAAGACTATTGCCATTTTACTTCGCCTATACGTCGCTATCCCGATGTGTTAGCACACAGAATTTTGCAGCAGGTGTTAGAAAAAAATATTAAGCCGGATAGTAAGATGGAGGAAAAATGCAAGCATTGCAGCGCGAAGGAAAGGGCCGCGATGGAGGCGGAGAGGGCCGGGAACAAATATAAGCAGGTGGAATTTATGATGGATAAGGTAGGTGAAGACATGGAAGGCATAATAAACGGGGTGGCTTCATTTGGCTTTTGGGTGGAAACGGTAAAAGAAAAATGCGAGGGGCTTGTTTCAGCCAGGGATCTGTCAGACTATGATGATTTCCGCCACGACGATACGGATTACGCATTGGTAGGTGTTAATACGGGAAAAAAATTCCGGATGGGGGATAAGATAAAGATCACACTGGTAGCCGCAAATCTAGAAAAACGCCAGCTGGATTTTGACTGGATTCCTGATATTGAGAGCCTGAAAGAGAAAACCGGGACAGTGAAAAAAAAGAAAAAGAGAAAAAGGTAATTGGATCATCAGCGGCATTTACAGAACGCTGCCCGTCAATATTTCAAAATATTTGTAGGTGAATAAATTGTTACTTCTTTACATTAAAATTTAAAATCTCCGTCTCTCAATAAAAATATAATTATTCCAGGAGGCCGGTATCGCTAAAAAAATAATGCATTCATTTAAAGAACTTTCAAAGCTTTTTGAAGAAAAATTCAATACCAGGCACTTTCCACAGCAACCATCCAACCTGTATGATGCATCGCAGTACTTACTAACGATTGGGGGCAAACGTATAAGGCCGGTGCTCTGCCTTATGGGCAACGAGCTTTTTGATGACATCAGGCCCGATGCTTACGAGGTAGCTGTTGCCATTGAGCTGTTTCACAATTTTACTTTGATGCATGATGATATAATGGATAAGGCCCCATTGCGGCGTGGTATGCCAACCGTGCATGAAAGGTATGGGGAACCAACCGCTCTGCTGGCGGGCGACGTAATGCTGATATTAGCTTATGAATACCTCAATAAAGTAAATGGAGCGTTGATACATACAATTCTTTCCCTGTTTAATGATATGGCAAGGCAGGTGTGCGAAGGCCAGCAACTTGATATGGATTTTGCTCAAAAAGATCTTTCCGGCGATTCAAATGATCTTGTAAGCTTTGAAGATTATCTGAAGATGATCGAGCTTAAAACATCAGTGCTATTGGGAACGAGCCTGCAAGCAGGGGCTGTACTTGGTATGGCGGGCCAGGGCAACCAGGAACATTTATACGAGTTTGGCAAAAATCTTGGAATCGCTTTCCAGGTGCAGGACGATTACCTTGATGTATTTGGTGATCCCGAAAAATTTGGCAAAAAACCGGGGGGGGATATTCTCGCTAATAAAAAAACATTCCTGTTGATACAGGCGTTGCAATCGGGCACGCCCTCGCAGGTTAAGGAATTACAATTATTAATGCAGCGGAACGACGATGATAAAATTCAGGGAGTCATTGGTATTTATAATGCGTGCAATATACAGGACTGGGCCATGGAGCTTAAGAACAAATATATGGCTCTGGCAATGCATCATCTTGAAGAAACCGCCGTCCTTTCCTCCAGGAAAAAACCATTAGAAGAATTGGCCCGTTATTTAATGGATAGGGAAATGTAGTGCTTGCCGGGTAATAATGTATAGCCTGGCGGCCCTAAAACGACATTCCGGTCACCTCAAGCGACGACCTTAAATTCAAAGTCTCTAATGGATGACCGCAATTGCTGCACATTTGCAAGGCGCCCAAAAATCCGACAAAAAGCAAACCTTGCAAAAGAGCTGCAATTGCCAATGCACCGCAACCATTCTGCTTTTCGACCTATCAAGCAATCCTTCCACCTTTCCAGAATGAATTATTTTTTTCTTATACTGCTAAACACCAAATCTTTCAGAAATGAAACCACTGTAGGCAGATGTTGGTGTTCCTAAAACACTATTTTAATCTCTACGAACCCTACCCACCGCCGTTGTTGCGTGTTGGTGAGTGACAAACCCTGAAATAGGTTGACTAAAAATTAAACATTTTTAGCAATACTATGGCTTACATTAAAAAGGCAGACCGCCGAAAAAATCAGTATCAAAAAGTTGGTTTTGACTTTAAACTTTCCGTCATTGATGAAATTCATAATGGACTTATTTCCATT